>JAEDOK010000027.1 GCA_016302005.1 Oscillospiraceae bacterium
GAAGTTTGATCCTTCGGGAACGACGACCCGCGCGATGATCGTGACGATCCTTTGGAGAATTGCGGGAGAACCCGCGCCGAAGGCGGAAAATACCTTCCGCGATGTGGCTGCGGGACAGTGGTACACCGACGCGATCACATGGGCGGCGGAAAATGATGTGGTGAACGGCGTCGGAAACGGGAAGTTTGACCCTGACGGAAAGATTACCCGCGAGCAGATGGCGACGATTCTGTTCCGCTACGCCGGAAGCCTCGGCGCGGACACGAGCAAGCGCGCAGAGCTGAGCGGCTACCCCGACGGCGCACAGACGGCGGCTTGGGCAACCGATGCGGTGCAGTGGGCAGTTGCCGAGGGAATCATCAACGGCTCTGAGGGCAAGCTCCTGCCGCAGGACAGTGCCACCAGAGCGCAGGTCGCGACGATCCTCTATCGTTCGATGGACTTGATTACCGAATAAAGCACAGAAATAAAGCGACCACTCTGAGGCAACAAGCTTCAGGGTGGTCGCTTTGCAGATAGGGGACAGTCATACGCCGTGTGTAGGAACTGCCAAGTAGGTACAAAGAAAGTGCATAGATTGCCGCGTCGCTGCGCTCCTCGCAATGACACATCGGAGGCTTTTTAACAGCCCTCTACAGGGTGATTCAATGTATGGAGGGGGTTATTCGGTTGGGATACATTTTTCACAGGGAGAATAATCCCCTGTGGCATAGTCCTCTTTCGTCATGCGGCGGATATTGCCTTTACTGCGTACATAGCCGCAGTCGGCAGTATGATATTTTGTACCGGTCTCCGTCAGATAGTATTCTCCGTAATAAGAGCGTTCCTTGCTTACAAAGGAGAAAATGCCGCACCCAAGCAGCAGTGCCGAAAATACGGAAAGGAACGCGATGGCGAGCTTTTTATGGCGCCGTACGAACAAGCGCAGGCACAGAGAAAGCGGCGGGTGGAGCAGAAAATGCGCAAACTCGTTTGCCTCATGCTCCTGCTGCACATCCTCTCCGAGGATCGGCTGCTTTGACACATGACCGCAAAAGATGTGCCCCTGCTCATGTGCGAGCACCATGCGCGCCTCCTCCTCGTTCAGATCGCTGTGCAGAAAAACCAAACGAAATTCCTGCGACACATAGGTAAAGCCCTTGGAGGAGGCGGCATACTGCTCCAGTCCGAGCGCGTGGATGAGCGCCTGAGCGTCGTCCTCGCAAAGTCGGTTGAATTCGACGACGGTATAGCCCTGATGGTTCAGTACGGCTTGCAGCGTCTTGCTGTCGATCCGCGTCAGACGGTATTTTCTGAGAAAGCGTTTTGCCGCGGCTTTTGCAGGATTACTCATGCTTGCCTTGCGTCTCCTTATATCTTTTCAGCGCCTCGGCTGCGTTTATGCAGGAGGGAGCGACCTTTGCAGTGTCAAAGGAGACACCGTTGAAGGATTTGACGACTGCGTCGCCGGGAAGCTTATTGCAGCGTGCGTATTCCACCATCATGACCGTTCGAATTGCATGGAGCGCCTGCTCGTCTAAGCATTCAAGCAGACCCCTGATGCCCTCGCCGATGAGCAGTGCGGAATCTATGGTAAGAGGAGACAGCACCCCATTGTTAAAGCGCTCAATCAGTTCATCGGGGAAAGCGGAGATGCTGCGCAGCATTTGATGCGTCGCGTGATTATAATCGAAGAAGAAGATCAGACAGAGGTAGGTGTCCCATGACATTTTGCGGAGCTTGCCTTCAATCGCACCGTAGGTCTGGCGGGAGACGCCAATCAGGTGCGCCAGATCGCCCTGCGAGATGCCGACCTTTGCCCGCAGTGCGGGAAGATTTTCCGTCAGCGCGGTAATGAATTTATCCTTATCCTCGTCGGTCAGAACCCATTGATTCGAAGCAGCCATATTGCAAGACTCCTTATTCTGAATTTACCTTTATCATACCAAAGCAAGCTTCCTTTTGTCAATAGGGGGGAGGACAAAACAGCGCATGACGCTGATCAAAGAACGTCTTCACCGGTCGCGCAATGACAAGCGGAGAAACCGTCTGCCTCATTGCTATGAAACCTCTGCGGGGGACATGCTGTAGGCGGCAAGTATATTCGCATTGGAATATGATCCTATATGTCTGCCAAAAAATCAAAAAACAAAAGGCTGTTTTCGAAACTTTTTGCTATCGAAAACAGCCTTTTCATTGGTGCGGGCATGGGGATTTGAACCCCAACGCATTGCTGCACAGGAACCTAAATCCTGCATGTCTGCCAGTTCCATCATGCCCGCATATGAACAGTCGAGAAATACCCGGCTGTTATTTATTCTATAAAAGGGAAGAAAAACGCAAGAAACAGTTAAATATATACAAGGTTGTTTTCTCTTCAGGGCATGCGCCATTCTGTCAGGCCATTGGCGCTTCGTCCCATTACGACGCCCGCCGCGGTAGAGGGACTGCTAAACACTCTGTTCTCCGTAAATGTCCAGTTCGCATCGATGATGCCATTCTCAATCAGTTTTTGCCGGAGCGTGCAAATTTGCTTGGGGCAGGAACGCGTTAATGTATCCGCGACCTGTGATCCTTTCAAAACAACAAATCCCTCATTGGTCTGCATTCCTTTCGCATTTGCACCACGGGCTGCCTGTATATAAAGAATTTGTTTGACAGGTTCTGCATCATTTGCTTCTTCTGTTATCAATGGTTCAAGGACTTTATGCCCTAAAACATTATTGATCATGCAAATATTATATAGGAATTCCTCCATTTCCGCTTGCTCTGCTTCTGTAAGGGAAGCGTCAGCAGGGATTGTAGAGTTCTCGATATAGTAGCGATCTGCCTCTTTTGCAAGTAAATAACATCGGTGTTCAAGATACTTGATATGTGCTTTATTGAGGCGATTGCCTTTGCTGATATACACGATGCACTCATTCCAGAAATCTTTTCCATTTGGAGTATCATGCTGCTTCAACCGTTCATACACATTCTCTGCTTCACCAATATACACAATTCCTTTATCATCGGAATCGCTTTTGCCGAACAGGAAATAAACACCGCATGCAGCTAAATCCTTTCTGTCGCCACATCGCTTTACATCAATTCGCGGAATTTTATATGCTTTCCCATTCCAGTTGGATAACTCACATACCCAGCGTTTGTTTGGATCGCCCTCAATCAAGAACAATGATATTGTCTTACCGAATAAAGTCATATCTATCTCCTTCAAGCGCCTTCTCTGAGGTGACAGCACCTAAATCATGCGTGTCTGCCAATTCCACCACGCCCGCGTATTCTTTTGCACCTCTGTTTTTTACACGGGGAGATACCCGAGGCGGGGCGCACAGCCTGATCCACGGTTTAAAAAACAGGCGAGACTGCTGTTAGAGAACGGATTGCCACACCAGTCTGCGGACTGGTTCGCAATGACAGCGGGTGACGGAGAAAAACCTTCCCTGAGGTGACATCACCTAAATCTTGCATGTCTGCCAGTTCCATCATGCCCGCGTATTGTGCTTATTTTAGCATTTTACGGGCGCGGTGTCAAGGCGTGGGAGGCAGGGCGTTTACAAATAATTAAAAAATGCTTGACATCTCGCGGTGTGGACAGTAAAATAAACCGTGGATTAGTATGGCTCGCGCCGCGCGTGGGGTAGCGCGGTCGGGCGTTGCTTTCTCTTGGAATTGCGTAATTGCGCCGAATGGTTTCGATCCGCTTGCTTTTGCCGAACGATGTGTCCGGTGCTTTTGGCATCGAACGCGGGCTTTTCCGGCTTTGGCAAACGATTTTTTCAGGTCATTTCCGCTTTTTTTCGCATTCTGCACTTGCTTCGGATCGCCGAGGCAGGCAAACCCAAATTTTAGAAACAGGAGGTGTATTCTCAGGAAATATGGAATGGTATTTTTGGCTCATCATTGTAGCCGTTTCTGCACTGTTATTCTTCTTCATCGGCGTGCTCTACCGCAAAAAGGTCGCTGAACGCGAGATCAAGAGCGCCGAGGACGAGGCGACGCGTATCATCAACGAAGCCATTAAGGGCGGCGAGAGCAAGAAACGCGAAATGCTCCTCGAAGCAAAGGAAGAGATCCATAGATCCCGTACCGAATACGAAAGGGAAGTCAAAGAACGACGCAGCGACCTGCAAAAGCAGGAGCGCCGCTTGCAGCAGAAGGAGGAGTCCCTCGACAAGAAGCTGGACGCCTTCGAGCGCAAGGAGGAAGAGCTGCACAAGCGTCATGCCGCCGTCGCGGCGACGCAGGAGGAGGTCAATCTCATCAAGAAGAGCCAGCTGGAAATGCTGGAAAAGATCTCTGCACTGACGCAGGAGGAGGCAAAGGCTCAGCTCCTGCAAAGTCTTGAGAACGAATGCCGCCATGAGGCAGCGATGAAGCTCAAGGAGATCGAGACGGAGACGAAGGAGAACGCCGATCAGATGGCGCGGGAGATCATCTCCATTGCCATTCAGCGCTGCGCCGCGGATCATGCTGCGGAAGCCACCGTATCCGTCGTCGCGCTGCCGAATGACGAGATGAAGGGCCGCATCATCGGCAGAGAGGGCAGAAATATCCGCACCCTCGAATCCATCACCGGCGTTGACCTCATCATCGACGACACGCCGGAGGCAATCACCGTTTCGTCCTTTGATCCGGTGCGCCGCGAGATTGCCCGCCTTGCGCTGGAGAAGCTCATTGCCGACGGCAGAATTCACCCGACCCGCATTGAGGATTTGGTCGAAAAGTCCCGCAAGGAGGTCGAGCGGGTCATCAAACAGGAGGGCGAACGCGCCACCTTTGAGACCGGCATCAACAATCTGCATCCCGAGCTGATCAAGCTCCTTGGCAAGCAGAAATACCGTACCTCTTATGGGCAGAATGTGCTCAACCACTCTATCGAGGTCGCCCACATTGCAGGTCTTTTGGCAAGCGAATTGGGCGTTGATGTCGCTCTGGCAAAGCGCGCCGGTCTGCTGCATGACCTCGGCAAGTCCGTTGACCACGAGATGGAGGGCAGCCATGTGCAGCTCGGCGTCGAGCTGGCGCGGAAGTACAACGAGTCCCCCGACGTCATTCACGCGATCGAAGCGCATCACAACGATGTTGAGCCGCGCACGATCATCGCCTGTCTGGTGCAGGCGGCGGACGCGATCTCCGCGGCACGCCCCGGCGCAAGACGCGAGAATGTCGAAAACTATATCCGCCGTCTGGAAAAGTTAGAGGAGCTGACCGGCTCTTACCCCGGAGTCGAGAAGTCCTACGCGATTCAGGCAGGCCGCGAGGTCCGCATTATGGTCAAGCCCGAGGAGGTCTCCGAGGACAATATGGTGTTGCTTGCCCGCGAGCTGGCACACAAGATCGAGTCCGAGCTGGAATACCCCGGACAGATCAAGGTCAATGTCATCCGCGAGACCAAGGCGACGGAATACGCGAAGTAAGATATATCATACAAAAAACCTCCCCTTCGATCGGAAACGGTCGGAGGGGAGAATTTTTAGTGAAAAGTGAAAAGTGAATAGTGAATAGCTTCCTACGGATTTTGAATTTAGATATTACAGATTTGTGGGCGGGGAATAAGAGAATGAGTTTGTGCATAATCGGGTTTCTGCACGCGGGACGTCGAGGACGCCGTCCCCTACGGCGAGGGTGCGTTCTACGGTCGTAAGGCGGGGCACCCCTGCGCGCCGACCGCGTAAGCGGCAGACGGTACGGGCGAATAGGTTTGTATGCGGTCGGTAGTTCCTGCATGAGATTGCCACGACCCCGTTGGGGTCTCGCAATGACATGGGAAGGGAGCTTGTACGCAGTCGGGGATTCCTGCACGAGATTGCCACGGGCGCGGGGCGCCCTCGCAATGACATGGGAAGGGAGCTTGTACGCAGTCGGGGATTCCTGCACGAGATTGCACCCGCAAGGGGTACGCCGCATCCGTAACGCTCCTTCGTCGCGAACGGCTGCGCAGCCACGGGCGCGGGGCACCCTCGCAATGACATGGAGGGGAAATTTGTACGCAAACGGCAGTTCCTGCAATCGGGACGGCGAGGGTGCGCCCTACGGGGTTGCGGCGGCTGCCTACGGCGTTTGATTGGCAGCGGGTTTACGATTCAGGAAGCCGGCGAAGATCAGCATGGCGGCAACGGAGAAGAAGAGCGCCATCATATAGGGTTCCTCCCACAGGCTTTCAAAGAGGCTGTGGATCAGGATGCCCACCAAGCCCGCAAGCATACCGGCGCAGAGGGGCTTTCTCGCCTTCGAACCGGCGAGTCCGCAGGCACGCAGACCGCCCCAGAGCAGACCCGCCATCGCGCTCAGAAACGCGGTGAGTCCTGCGATGCCGTTTTCCGCGAGAATTTTGATATAGTAGTTGTCCACATACATATAGTCAAACATTGGATTGACATTGTTCTGCACGGCGACCGCGCCGCCGTACATGCCGTAGCCGAGGCCGCAGGTCCACGCGTGGTACTCATCGACATAGCCGAGAGCGGTCTCCCAGCGCTTGGCTCTGCCGCCGCGCTCGTTGGATTCGGCGAACTGCGGCGTGAACAGGTAGCCGATGCGGCTGCGCACGAAGGGCAGGAAACAGGCGGCAATGCCTGCAATCAACATCAGACCGAACAGACGGCGGTCAACGATCAGCGCAAACAGCACCGCCGCGACTGCCAGCGCCAGCCATGCGCCCCGCGACATCGTAAACAGGCAGGCAAGGCACATACACAGACCGCAGATCCAATAAAAAACCTTCTCGGCGGGACGCTCCGAGGCATAAGCCATGCCGATCGCCATCGGGGCGAACAGCACCATATAGCCGCCCATGATATTCGGGTTTTTGAAGATGGAGAACACGCGGGTGCGCACCGCCGTCTCCGCCTGATCCGTCCATGTGTCGGGGATCTCCACGCCGACGATGAACTGCCAGATGCCGTGCATCGCGAAGACAAAGGCGATCAGGATCATG
The DNA here is from genome assembly GCA_016302005.1 of Oscillospiraceae bacterium. Next base: position 6,920 of record JAEDOK010000027.1, read on the forward strand.
GCGCGATAGAGGAACATCAGGTCTTCATCGCTGCGCAGCAGGCGCGTGACGAGGAAGAACATGAGAATGTATTCCATGCTTGCGCGGTAGCCCGTGATGTTGACGGAGAGATAATTGGTGACCGTATAGAGCAGCAAAATCACGCCCGCGAGCAGATAGCCGGACAGCCAGACATCCACGGCGTTGGCGCGGCTGCGCAGCGGCTCCTTGCTCGTCATGCGCTGGTAGACGATCCAGAGCAGGCACAGCACCATCAGCGCCTCATCCCAAAGGGAGGCGAGGGAGGCGATATGCAGCGCACGCAGGAGATAGTCCATGGGCGCGTAGGCGGCGATTATGAGCAGCAGAAAGCTTGTCATGCCGCCGGAGAAGAGCCTGCCGATCAGAAAGCTCTCCCGCAGAGCATGCAGGAAGCGACCGTAGACACGGCGCAGCGCACTGTCCCGCAAAAGGGGAAGCAGCGGTCTTCCGAGGCGGTAGAGCGCGGCGTTGCAGCGGTCGAGCAGCCTCCGATAAGCGGAGTCATCCGCGAGCGGTTCGGCGCAAAAGAGCCGTGCGAAAAACCGATAGGTTGCGCTGTCCCGCCAAAGCGCGCCGAGGTAGCGGAAGAACCTCCCAATCGGCGAATGCGACAGCAGCGAAGCGCACGCCGCAAAGAAGCGCCAGAGGAGGCTTGAGGTCAGCAGCTCGTTCATGAAAGGATCTCCATGGACAGCACCTGTCCCATCAGCTCAACGCGCGTGGTCTTGACGGAATACTCTACGCCGACGCGAATTTCCTGCTTTCCGACGGTGTAGGTTCCTTCCCCGACGATGGATGCCGCCTCAATCGTCAGGTGCAGATCGACAAGGTCACCGTCTTTCTCAATGATATCCCAAGAGACGATCTCGGCATCGAGGAGCGAGTTGCTATTAAAGATGCGGCGCGAGGTGACGATGCTCTCCCCGACGACGACATCTTCGCCCTGCAGCGCGGAGACGGTCTCCTCGGCAAGCTCCCGCGGAAGCTGCGCGCACAGCACCGTAAAGCGGAGATTCGGTTCACTCGTCGGCAGCTTGGTGGCGGTGCCGCCGTCGTTCCCGCCGAACAGACGCACGCCGACGAAAACCAGCGCGGCGATCAGAATCAGCAGAATGAGAATGTCGATAATATTCAGCTTTCCAAAGCGTTTTTTGTTTTTCATTGGTACCTCCCAAGGCGGAAAGCGCATTTGAGGATTGCTTCTTTCCGAAATGTGTATTATAATCATTATATTCGATTGTATCCCGAAATTCAAGACTATTCTTAGGACTGAGGCTGGAGCATGAAAATTATCCATATGATCTCCGGCGGCGATGTGGGCGGGGCGAAAACCCATGTCCTGTCGCTGCTCGCCGGACTGAACAAGACCGAGACGGTGCATCTGATCTGCTTTATGGAGGGCGACTTTGCCGCCGAGGCGCGGCAGCTCGGCATTCCGACGACCGTGATCGAGGATCGCAACCTTTTGCGCACGCGCAAGCGCATTCTCGCGATGATCCGCCACGACGGCTATCAGGTCATCCACTGCCACGGCGCGCGGGCGAATATGATGGGCATTCTGCTGCGCAAGCGGGCGGGTGTGCCCGTCATTTCGACGATCCACAGCGACTACCGCCTCGACTATTTGGGCAGGCGGATTGCCGCGCTGACCTACGGCAACATCAACAAGCTTGTTTTGCCCCACCTTGACGCGTGGATCGGCGTCTCCGGGGGCATGACGGAGCTTTTGATCGAGCGCGGCTTTGACCCGCAGCGGATCTACACGCTCTATAACGGCGTGGACTTCTCCGCAGAGCGCACGCCCCTGCCCCGTGAGGACTATCTGCAAAGCATCGGCTTGGAGACGGCGGAGGATACCGTGGTCTTCGGCATTGCCGCCCGCATTTCCCCCGTGAAGGACATGACGACGCTGCTCCGCGCCTTTGCCGAGGCGGTCAAGGTCTGCCCGAACATCCGCCTTGCCATTGCGGGCGAGGGGGAGCAGGAGACGGAGATCCGTTCCCTTGCCGCGACGCTCTGCCCGAAGGGGGCGGTATGCTTTGCCGGATGGGTGCGCGACATTGACAGCTTCTACAACGCGCTGGACGTGAATGTGCTCACCTCGCTGTCCGAGACCTTCCCCTACGCGCTGACCGAGGGCGCACGGATGCACTGCGCGACGATCGCCTCCGAAGTCGGCGGCGTGCCGTACCTGATCGACGACGGGGTGAACGGTCTGCTGTTCCCGGCGCAGGACGTGCAGAAGCTCACGCAGCACATGGTCTTCCTCGCGCAGAACGCGGAGACGCGGCGGGACATGGGCGAGAAGCTGTATGAAAAGGTGAAGCGGGACTTCTCCCTTGCGACGATGCTGCGCCATCAGAAGGACATCTATGAGACGATCATCCGCCGCGCCGCCCGCCCCAAGCAGCTCCGCGACGGCGCACTCATCTGCGGCGCTTACGGCAAGGGCAACAGCGGCGACAACGCCATTTTGAACGCCATTGTCGAGCAGCTCCACCATATCGACCCCGATCTGCCCATCTGCGCCCTGAGCCGTGACACGGCGGAGACGCGCCGCTGCGCGAGAATCGACGCGGTCTATACCTTTAACATTTGGAAAATCGGCAGGCTGATGCGTCGCACGAGGCTCTATATCAGCGGCGGCGGTACGCTCATGCAGGACGCGACGAGCACGCGCTCCCTGCTTTACTATCTGTTCAGCATCCGGCAGGCGAAGCGCAACGGCTGCCACGTGATGCTCTACGGCTGCGGCATCGGCCCCGTCAGCCGTCCCCGTAACCGCAAGCGCGCGGCAAAGACGCTCAACCGCTATGCGGACATCATCTCCGCCCGCGACCGCTATTCCATCGAGACGCTGCAGGAGTTGGGCGTTACGAAGCCGGAAATTCATCTGAACGCCGATCCCGCCCTGCTGATCGACCCGCCCGAGACCGACGCGCTGCGCAACTATCTGCGGCGCAGCGGCATTCAAGAGGGCAGGCAGTATGTCATGGTTGCGCTGCGTCCGTGGCAGGGCTTTGACGAAAAAATCGGCGCATTCGCCGCCGCCTGCGAATACGCGTACCGGGAATACGGCTTGATTCCCCTGCTTTACGCGATGGAGCCTGCCCGCGACGAGGCGGCGCTGCAAGCCGTGGCGGAAAAGCTGCACTGCCCCCATTTGCTGCTCAGCGCGGGGACGGACGGCGCGGAGGTTCTGACCCTTGTGCGCCGTATGTCCCTCGTGGTGTCTATGCGGCTGCACACCCTGATTTTTGCCTCCGGACAGGGCGTGCCGATGGTCGGCGTGGTCTATGACCCGAAGGTGAGCGGCTTCCTGGACTATTTGGGGCAGGATCTCTATCTGCCGCTGTCCGAGGTCACCGCAGCAGCCTTGGACGATCTGATCGACACCGCCATGGCGGAGGAGCCCTTTGAGGCGGAGAACATCGAGCGTCTGCGCAGGCTGTCTGCCGAAAATGAGACGCTTGCCCGCAGACTGCTGGAGGAATAAAGGAATATACATCTATGAAAATCTTTCTCCGTTTTTTGAAGGAATATCCCCGCGAGAGCGTGCTTGCGCCGCTGTTTAAGCTGCTGGAGGCATGCTTCGACCTGTGCGTGCCGCTGGTTGTGGCGGCGATGATCGACCGGGGTATCGGGACGGGGGACAAGGGCTTCCTTTGGAAAATGACGCTGTTGCTGGTGCTTTTGGCGTTCGTCGGGCTTGCCTGCTCCGTCACGGCGCAGTATTTTGCCTCCAAGGCGGCGGTCGGCACGGCAACGCGGCTGCGCAGAGAGCTGTTCGCCCATATGCAGGCGTTTACCTACGCCCAGACCGACCGCGTGGGCACCGCCTCCATGATCACCCGCATGACGAGCGACATCAATCAGCTCCAGACGGGCATCAACATCACGCTGCGGCTGCTGCTGCGTTCGCCGATCATCGTTTTCGGCGCGGTGGCGATGGCGTTTACCGTCAGCGTGCATTTGGCGTGGATTTTTGTCGGGGTCGTGCCGCTGCTGGCTTTGGTGGTCTTCGGCGTGATGCTCGGCACGATTCCGCTTTACCGCAAGGTGCAATCGCGGCTCGACCGCGTGACGGCTGCCACAAGAGAAAATCTCAACGGCGCGCGCGTCGTCCGTGCGTTCTGCAAGGAGGAAGCGGAGATTCGCCGCTTTGACGGGATCAACCGCGCCCAGACCGCCCTGCAGGAGCGGACGGGCAGGCTTTCCGCGCTGATGAATCCGCTGACCTATGTGCTCGTCAACCTTGCCGTGCTGCTCATCATCCGGCAGGGCGGCTTCTCCGTTGCGGCGGGGACGCTGACCCAAGGGCAGGTCGTGGCGCTGGTAAACTATATGGCGCAGATTTTGGTGGAGCTGGTCAAGCTGGCAAACTCCGTCTTCACCGTGACCAAGGCGGTCGCCTGCGGCAAGCGCATCGGCGCTGTGCTGGACATGCCCGCCGGGCAGGAGAGAATCGCGGACGAGAAGCCGCAGACTGCGGACGAGGCGGTTTCCTTTGGAAGCGTATCCTTGACCTATGAGGGAGACAGCGCACCTTCGCTGCAGGACATTACCTTTACCGCTTTGCGGGGGCAGACCGTCGGCCTGATCGGCGGCACCGGCGCGGGCAAGTCCTCACTGGTGCAGCTCATCCCGCGCTTTTATGAGGCGACCGAGGGAAACGTGCGCGTGCTTGGCGCGGAGGTGCGCAGCTACGAACCCGCAGCGCTGCGCGGACATATCGGGGTCGTGCCCCAGAAGGCGGAGCTGTTCCGTGGGACGATCCGCTCCAATCTGCAATGGGGCAAAAAGGACGCGGACGACGCGGCGCTATGGCAGGCGCTCGAGGACGCACAGGCTGCCGACTTCGTGCGGGAAAAGGAGGGGCAGCTGGACGCACCGGTGGAGCAGAAGGGAAGAAACTTCTCCGGCGGTCAGCGCCAGCGCCTGACGATCGCCCGCGCCTTGGTTGGGCAGCCGGAAATTCTGATCCTCGACGACAGCACCTCTGCCTTGGACTATGCGACGGATGCCCGTCTGCGGGAGGCACTGCGGCTTCTGCCCTATCATCCGACGATCTTTTTGATCTCGCAGCGCACCGCCTCTCTGCGCACCTGCGACCAAATTCTCGTTTTGGAGGACGGGCGGCTGGTCGGCATGGGGACGCACGAGACGCTGCTGCGTGACTGCGCGGTCTACCGCGAGATCCACGAATCGCAATACAAGGGAGGTGAGGAGGTATGAAGCGCACCGACAGCCTCGCGACCTTGCGCAAGGTGCTCAGGTACCTCAAGCGCTATCGCCTCCTCTTTGCCCTCTCGCTGCTGCTGGCGGCTGCCGTCGTGGTGCTGACGCTCTATCTCCCCGTGCTCACGGGCGACGCGATTGATCTGCTGCTCGGCAAGGGTGCGGTGGATTTTGCAGCGCTTGCCGGACTTCTCCTGCGCGGCGGGATCGTGATCGGGCTGACCGCTTTGGCGCAGTGGGTTATGAATATTCTCAACAACCGCATTACCTTCGGCGTGGTGCGGCAACTGCGGCAGGACGCGTTTGCGCATTTGCAGCGTTTGCCGCTTTCCTACCTTGACCGTCATCCCGTCGGCGACATCGTCAGCCGCGTCATCGCGGACGCGGAGCAGGTCACGGACGGACTTCTGATGGGCTTTTCTCAGCTCTTTACCGGGGTTTTGACCATCCTCGGCACGCTGGGCTTTATGCTTTCGATGCACCCCCTGATTACTTTGTGGGTCGTTTTGATCACGCCGCTGTCCTTGTTTGTGGCGTCCTTCATCGCAAAGCGGACACACACGATGTTTCGGAAGCAGTCCGAAATTCGCGCGGAGCAGACGGCGCTGGTCGATGAGATGATCGGCAGCCACAAGGCGGTCGTTGCGTTTTCCCACGAGGAGGAGGCAATGGCGTCCTTCGACGAGGTCAACGAACGCTTGGAGGGCATAGCACGCAAGGCGACCTTTTTCTCCTCGCTGACGAATCCCTGCACGCGCTTTGTCAACAATCTGGTCTATGCCGGCGTTGCGCTGAGCGGCGCGCTGCTCTGCCTCGGCGGCGGGACGGCGGCGCTCACGATTGGGCAGCTTTCCTGCTTTCTCTCCTACGCCAATCAGTATACGAAGCCCTTTAACGAGATCTCCGGCGTGATTACCGAATTGCAAAACGCTATGACCTGCGCGGCGCGTATTTTCGCGCTGATGGAGGAAGAGCCGGAAACACCGGACGCAGCGGACGCCGTGGAGCTGTCCCGCGACGATCTGAACGGCGAGGTGGCGTTTGACCATGTGGACTTCTCTTATACGCCGGAGCGGGAGCTGATCCGCGACCTCAACCTGCATCTGCGGCAGGGGCAGCGGGTCGCCATTGTCGGTCCCACGGGCTGCGGCAAGACTACGCTCATCAACCTGCTGATGCGTTTTTATGACGTGAACGGCGGGGCGGTGCAGGTCAGCGGAAGGGATATCCGCACGGTGACAAGGCACTCCCTGCGCGGCTGTTACGGCATGGTTTTGCAGGAGACGTGGCTCTCCGCCGGAACGGTGCGGGAGAATATCGCCTTCGGCCGCCCGGATGCCACCGAGGCGGAGATCGTTGCCGCAGCCAAGGCGGCGCACGCGGACAGCTTTATCCGCCGCCTGCCCCGGGGCTATGACACGGTGCTTGAGGAGGACGGCGGCGCGCTCTCCCAGGGGCAGAAGCAACTGCTCTGCATTGCCCGCGTGTTCCTGTGCCTGCCGCCGATGCTGATCCTCGACGAGGCGACCTCGTCCATTGACACGCGGACGGAGCTAAAGATTCAAAACGCCTTTGCCAAGCTGATGCAGGGCAGGACATCCTTTGTTGTTGCGCATCGTCTGTCCACCATTCGCGAGGCGGATCTGATCCTCGTAATGAAGGACGGCAGCATCATTGAGCAGGGCGATCATAAGGAACTGCTGGCGCAAAACGGCTTCTACGCGGAGCTGTACCGCAAGCAGTTTGAGGGTTGAATGGGAAATTGAAAGTTGAAAGTTGGAAGCGACAGACGGAGCAGACGAACAAGTATGTGCGCAGTCGGTAGTTCCTACACGAGATTGCCACAGCCAGTGTGCGCACTGGCTTCGCAATGACAAAAAGGGGCAGCTTTTCCGTGTCATTGCGAGGAGCGCAGCGACGTGGCAATCTCTTGCATGCAGTCGGTAGTTTCTGCACCGGAGGACAGAGTCGTCCACCACTACGGTGAGGTTGTAACATAAGGAGATAGAGATGGCTTTTACATCGTTACGGGAACATTGTGATTCGATACTTGTTTTGGATACGGAGACGAGCGGGTTGTCCTTTTCGGGGGACGAAATTATCGAGTTTTCCGCCGTTAAGCTCGGCTGGGACGGGGAGGAGACGGTCGTGCTTGCGGAGACGGACGAATTCATCCGCCGCACGAATGACCGTAAGCTGGACCCGCGCATTGTCGGTCTGACCGGCATTACCGACGAGCTGCTGCGCACCGAGGGCATTTCGAAGCGGGCAATCTGTGCCTTGCTTGCCGAGCTGCTCACGCCGCGCACGCTGATCGCCGCCTATAACGCGCAGTTTGATCTGCTGTTTCTCTACCATCTGCTTAACCGTTACGGCGACGCCCGTCTGCTGCAAAGCCAGCCGAAGCTCGATATTTTAACGGTCTACCGCGACCGCCGCGCCTATCCCCACCGCCTGAGCAGTGCGATCGAGGCTTACGGCTTGCAGGACAAGGTGTGCAACTCCCACCGCGCGATCGACGACGTCCGCGCGACGGTGGAGGTGCTGCGCGCGATGGAGGCGGAGCGGGACGATCTTGCCTCGTACATAGACCTGTTCGGCTATTCGCGCAAATACGGCGTCTCCGGCACGCGCATTTCCTCGGTACGCTACCGCCCGCAGGGGTATGAGCCGAGAGAGCCGCTGTATCTTAGTGAATCGTGAATAGCTCCGTTAGGGCTTGTAGCGCGCGGCATCCTTGACGCGCCTGTAGGCAGCTTGTTTTGGCTAAGGGCTAAGGGTGAATGGTGAAGGACTGCGGAGCGCTCCGCGCGGATTGTAAATCCCGGGCGGCTGATAGCCGCCCGGGACATTGGATATTTTGTTTGTGCAGGAGCCGTGTGCGTTCTGTAAACTGTGAAAAAGAAAGAGGGAATTTTCATGGCAATTCGTTTGAATGAGGATCAGGAGCTTGTGGCGAGAATTCGCGAGGGCTTGAAGGCGCGCGGCGGCTACTGCCCCTGCCGCATTCCCAAGACGGAGGAATATAAGTGCATTTGTCAGGAATTCAGACAACAAATGGCAGACCCCGATTTTGAGGGGTACTGCCATTGCATGCTCTATTATAAGACGAAGGACTGACTGCTTGCAGGAGTGCGGACAGTCGTAAGCCGATTTCCCGAAATGTAGGGCGGGGACATGTCCCCGCCGCATGTAGGAACTACCGACCGCGTACAAATATGCTCGCCTGTACCGTCTGCCGCTTCGCGGACGGCGGGGGGACGCTTGCGAGCGCCGCCTGTGG
>JAEDOK010000028.1 GCA_016302005.1 Oscillospiraceae bacterium
GTCAGCTTTTCACCGATCTGGAGCTTATTTTCGCACTTGGACTTATTGAGATCCTGGCGGTCGGTATTGACGACGATAAATTCAACGCCGCCAATCTTGCTGGCAATCATACGGTTGACGACATTGTTGCCTGCGCCGCCGACACCGATGACTTTAATATTGACTACCTTATCTGCATAAACTTCGGACATTGTTACTCTCCTCCTATGTATATGAAAATGGCTACTTCGATTCATTATAGAATTATACTTTTCTATTTTATCGTGAAAAACCGCTTAGGTCAATAGAATTTCTCGTTTTTGGCAAAATTATTTACAAATTCGTGAAAAAATCAGTCACCGAGCATCACATGTGCTTCCTCTCCCTCGCTCAGAGAGAGGTCGATCGTGCCGGAAGCGTATTCCTTCTGTTCCGAGATGACCTTTTTTAAGAACTCCAGCTTATAATCCAGCCGCTCGGTATTTCCGAGATCGACCTCAAAGCGCCCCTCATAGCTGACGGTAATATGGTAGGACGAGGGAACGCTGACGGAGACGATCTGTTTTACAAGCTCGGCGTTCTCGATTTCCGTCAAAATGCTTGTCAGCGCGTTCAACTGTCCCTGCGCGGCAAGCTCCTCACCTTCGGCGGCGTGAACCTTGATGATCTCTCCGACGGTCGGCGGATCTATGATCGGCTCCGTCACTTGAATATGCGACTTTGCCTCGCGCGCCTCCACCTTCTCCGTTACTTTCCCGTTTGCGGTGATCAAATACCAGTCCCCTGCGGTATCGGTAACGGCATATGTTGCGTCAAATTCCGAGACGGTCAGCAGAAGCATGTTGGGTAGCCTGCGTGTCACACGCACGCTCTCGATATACGGAAGCTGCGCCATGACATTGCCCGCGACACTGCCGCGGGAGACCGTGAGCAGGTTATCCCCTTCGGCGACGCCCGCAGCCTGCACGATCTCCTCCGGCGAATAGTAGCCGTTACCGACTACCTCGATGGTTTGCACGCGGAAGAAGATTACCATGCTCAGTAAGACAGCCACAACAATACCGCCCATAATGAGCAGACGCTTCCATGTCTCCGGGCTGATGCGTTTTCTTGTGCGGCGTTTCGCCTTTCGCTTCTGTTTCTGCCGCAGTTCGTCCAGCCGCTCACGCTCCTTGCGCTCCTCCCTGCGGCGTTGCGCCTCCCGCGCGGCGCGGGAATCGCGTTCCTTTCGCTCGTCCCTGCGTCTCTGTGCCTCCTGCGCAGCGGGAGAATTGTGTTCCCCTCTCTCCCGTTGCCTCTCCTGCTCTGCGAAGGAATCGCGCTCCCTTTGCTCCGCGGGACGGCGCTGCGTCCGCTCGTTTCCCGAGCGTCTTGGATCCGTCTGCCGTCGTTGCGTCGGTCGCCGCGCAGTCGATTTTCTGTTTTTGCTTTCGTATTCCATAAGCCTTACTCCGTCAAGCTGATCTCCGCGCCGCAGGCGCGCAAGCTGCTTACCAGCTCGGCATAGCCGCGCTCGGTATGTTCCGTTTTCGTAATCACGCTCTCTCCCTGCGCCGCCAGCGCCGCGATCACCATTGCCGCGCCGCCGCGCAGATCGGTTGCCTCCACATTTGCCCCGTGCAGCACGGGGACACCCTCAACAACCGCGCAGCGTTTCGCCGCAGTGATCTTCGCCCCCATTTGCCGCAGGGCGGGAACATGGCGGAAGCGGTCGGAAAAGACCGTCTCTTCAAAAATACTGATACCCTCCGCCGTTGCCATCGCCGCCATTACGGGTGCCTGCGCATCGGTGGGAAAGGCGGGATACGGCGCGGTGCGGATCGGACTGACGGCTCGAAGCTTGTCACAGCGCAGCGTCAGCTCCCGTGCAAGCTGCCTGATCTCGCAGCCGCCACGAAGGAGGATATCCGTCACCGCGCACAGGTGGTTCGGTTCTGCCTGCGTCAGCGTGAGTTCCCCCCTTGTCGCAGCTGCGGCGCAAAGGTAGGTTGCCGCCTCCATGCGGTCGGGCATGATCGTATATTCCGTGCCGTGCAGCGGTCGTCCTCCGTGGATGCGCAGCACCGAGGTGCCCGCGCCGTCGATCTGCGCGCCGCAGGCGGTCAGGAAGCCGATCAGATCCCCGATCTCCGGCTCCCGCGCCGCGTTGCACAGCACGGTCTCTCCCTCACAGGGCAGTGCGGCTAAAAGCAGGTTTTCCGTTGCACCGACACTGGGGAACGGCAATGCGATCGTTGCCGCCTCCGGTTTGTGCGCCGTGCAGAGCAGCTCCTCGTCCTCATAGACACAGGAGACGCCCAGCATTTGAAGTCCCATCAAATGCAAATCAATCGGGCGTTCGCCGAGGCGGCAGCCGCCCGGGTGCGACAGGCGCGCCCGCCCGAAGCGTGCCAGCAGCGCCCCAAGGAAGATCACCGCTGCCCGCATTTTTTGCATCAGCGCCGCCGGAATTTCCGTCCCGTCTGCGGCGTATGTATCGACGATCAGGGAATCTCCCTCGCGCTTTACCTGACAGCCGAGGCTTTGCAGGATGGAAAGCGCCGCATCCGCGTCGGAAATCTGCGGGCAGTTGTGCAGCACGCAGGTTCCCCGGCTGACGAGTGTTGCCGCTAAAATCGGCAGCATACTGTTTTTTGCGCCGTGAATCGGAATCACGCCGCACAGCGGTCTCCCGCCGATGATCTGATACGCCCCCATAGGCAAACCTCCGTATCGGAAATTTGCCCCATCCTATGCAAAAGGTGCGCTCAGCGTGATTTTGCCAGCTCCATAAGAATCTGATAGATGCGCTCTGCGGAGTCAATGACCGCAAGCTCCCGCAGTGCGGTGCGCATTTTATTGCGTTTTGCTTCATCCTCCAAAAGCGCACAAGCCTCGCGGTAAAGGCGCTCGCCGTCGCACTCGCTCTCGCGCAAAACCACCGCAGCGCCGCGCTGCTCCAAAATGCGCGCGTTTTTCTCCTGATGATTGTTGGTCACATTCGGCGACGGCACAATGATGCTCGGCGTGCCCGCAGCAGCGATCTCATTCAGCGTCGAAGCGCCCGCACGGCTGAGAAACAGGTCTGCCGCCGCCATCAGGGTTGGCATATTATAGATATACTCCTGCATCGTCACCATCGGATGTGCGGCAAGGTCAACGCCCTGTTCCTTCACATACTCCGGCATCCAGCGCCAGCCGAACGAGCCGGTCGCGTGGATGTGACGAAAGCGGTTCTCTTCACATTCCAGCTTCATAAACTGCGCGATCTTTTTGTTCATCTCTCGTGCGCCCAGGCTGCCCCACGCCGAAACGATCAGCGGGGTATCGTCATCCAGCCCCAGCGCTTTTCTTGCTTCGGCGCGCTTCGTAAACACGAACTCCTCCCGCACGGGCATGCCGACGGGAATCACGCGGTCCGCATTTTTATACTCACTTTTGCTCTCGGCAAAGCTGACCAGAATTTTATCAACCTTATCGCAGACCATCCGCGTCGCAAGCCCCGGGACGGCATTTGCCTCATGGACGGCAGTCGGTATGCCGCGCTTTACCCCCTGTCGCAGCATGGGGTAGCTTGCGTAGCCGCCGGTGCCGAGAATGACATCGGGTTGAAACGCCTTGATGATCTGATCCGCTCTGCGCAGAGCGCGGCGGATAATAATAAGCGCTTTCGCGTTGTGCCACATTGCAGACGGCGTCAAGCTGCGCAGGAAATTGGAAATCGTAACCGTTTCGATGCAAAAGCCCTCTCTGGGTACAAGCTCCGTCTCCATCCCGTCATCCGCGCCGACAAAGAGGATCTCCGCCTCCGGCTTGCGTTCGCGCAGAATCTTAGCGACCGCAATGGCAGGATTGATATGTCCGCCCGTGCCGCCGCAGGTAAATACGACCTTCATGGCAACGCTCCTTTATTTCGGACTATGAGAAATACTGCGGGAAATATTGAGCATGATACCGCTCTCGGCAAGCTGCATAATCAGCGCCGTGCCGCCCGAGGAGAAGAAGGGCAGCGAAATGCCCGTTGCAGGCAGAAGGTTCGTCACGACTGCGACATTTAATACAACCTGAATTGCCAGCAGCGTGGTCAGACCTGCCGCAAGCAGCATGGAGAAGCGGTCGCGGGCGTGCATAGCAATCCAGTAGCCGCGGATTATCAGCAGCGCAAAAAGGATCAGAATACCGACCGCGCCGATGAAGCCCAGCTCCTCGCAGACAATGGCGAAGATATAATCGTTATGTTCTTCGGGAAGGTAGAGATATTTCTGGCGGCTCTTGCCGAAGCCCAGCCCAAGCAAGCCGCCGGAACCGATGGCGTACTCAGACTGCAAAATCTGCAAGCCCGAATCCAAAGGGTCCGCCTCCGGATTGCGCCAAGCCGTGATACGCTCGCTGGTGTAGCCGCCGCTCAAGAGCAGGAACAGCAGACCCGCTGCGCCGATTGCAACAATGATACCGAGGTATTTGCGGTTTGTGCCGCCGATAGCCATCATGCAGAACCATAAAAGCGCAACGATAATCGTCGCGGAAAAGTGCGGCTCCATGATCAGCAGCAGCACGATGATCGCAAGCGCGCCCGCACAGGCACAGAAGGTACGCGGGGATTTGATATCCTTTTGATTGCGCGTCATAAGTACCGACAGGGAGATGATCAGGGACAGCTTTGCAATCTCGGAGGGCTGTAGCTGCGTAAAGCCAAGGTTGAGCCAGCGCGTTGAGCCGTTTACGGTCGAGCCGACGAGCAGCACCGCCAACAGGAGCAGAATCGTCACGCCGTAAATCAGCCGCGAGAGCTTATAATACCACTCATACGGCACACGGCTCATGGCATACATCGCGCCGATGCCGAACACGGCGAAAATCGCCTGACTGGTAAAATAGCTTGCGGAATTGCCCGTGATATAATAGGCGCGGGCAAAGCTCGCGGAAAAGAGCATGATCAATCCGATGATGACCAAGAGCACCGTCAGAAGCAAGTAGGGCAGGTCCATCACGCCGCGATCATTTTCAATGACCTGTTCCTGTTTTTTCAGTTTGATTGCCGCAGCTTCATCTTTTTTTCTGCCGAACAATGCCGCACCTCCTTTCCGCGCGAAGCGTTATGAACTCAGAACCAGATACGGACGCCGAACCACGCAATGACGCACATAGCGACCGTCGTCAGGACGAAAACCGTCCAGATTTTCTTTTCCGACCAGCCGCACATCTCGAAATGATGGTGTATGGGCGCCATTTTGAAGATACGCTTGCCGTGCGTCAGCTTGAAATAGCCGACCTGCAAAATATCCGAAAGCGTCTCGATAATATAAATCAAGCCGACAAACAGCAGCACCAGCGGCATATCCAGCGCGAACGCCAAGCCGACGACCGCGCCGCCCAAAAACAGCGAGCCGGTGTCGCCCATAAAGACCTTTGCGGGATAGAAATTGTAGAACAGGAAGCCGGCAAGTCCGCCCAGCAACGCAGCCGGGAAGGTCGCAAGCCCAAGCTTCTTCATCGACATGGCAACCAGCGTGAAAAAGAGCATCACCGGCATGGTAACGCCGGAGGCAAGCCCGTCGATGCCGTCGGTCAGGTTGACCGCGTTGACGCAGCCGACGATCACAAATACCGCTGCCGCAAGGTACAAAACAGGCGGCACATGGGCAACCGGCTCCTTGACAAAGGGGATGTAAAGGTCGTAATGCAGGCTGTCCGTCAGATACATCAGCAGCAGAAAGACACCCGCCGCAAGCACCTGCAGGACGAGCTTCTGCAAGCCCGTCAAGCCGAGGTTGCGCTTTTTCTTGACCTTGATAAAGTCATCATAAAAGCCGATCAAGCCAAACATCACCGCCAGCGCCAGCACAAGCAGGTGCGAATAGTCCCCCGTCGTGCGCATGGCATACCAACCGGTCATGACGCAGAGTGCGGACGCGGCGATAAACATCAGACCGCCCATCGTAGGCGTGCCTTTTTTCCCGTTATGCCACTTCGGTCCGACCTCACGGATGGACTGCCCCGCCTTGAGGGCGCGGAGTGCGGGAATCAGAAAATGCCCCAGCGTCAGTGCCAGAACGAAGCCTGAAATCACGGAAAGCAGTACCATAAGCAACGGTGTATCCATAATCGTTATCCTCCAATTTTGCTTTTGTCAACCGGGAGCTGCAATACGCGCTCCATTTTCATGCCGCCTTCGCGCCATGTACATATTCCTCGCTGTTTTAGCCGTAATCAATCAGCATATCCGCCCCGTTCACAGCACCAGGCTGCCGCCTGTCCAAGCGTTATTGTCCCATCTCACATAATGCTGCGGCAACTTCCTCGCGTTCATCCAAATGCGTCTTTTCCGTGCCGAGAATCTGATAGGTCTCATGCCCCTTTCCGGCAAGCAATACTATATCATCTTTGTTCGCGCAGCGCAAGGCGGTACGAATTGCCAAGCGGCGATTTTCCTCCACTGTATAGGGTGTTTTCGTCCTCGCCATTCCCTCTAAAATATCCTCGATAATCAGCATCGGTTTCTCGGTGCGCGGATTGTCTGAGGTAACAATGACGAAATCGGCAAGCTCTGCCGCAAGCTTCCCCATGATCGGGCGCTTTTGGCGGTCGCGGTCGCCGCCGCAGCCGAAGACGAGTAAAATTCTTCCCTTGCAGAAATCCCGCACGGAGCGCAGGACATTTTCCAAGCCGTCCGGTGTATGGGCATAGTCGATCAAGACGGTAAAGTCCCTGCCCGGTGTCGGTACGACCTCTAAACGTCCCTTAATTCCCTTCGCCTTGCCGAGCGCTGCGGCAGCCTGCGCAAGCGGAATGCCGAGACTGCGGGCAATACCCAAGGTGACGAGCGCGTTGCTCACGGTAAAGCGCCCGGGAATGCCGAGGCGCACGCCTGCCTTCGTCCGCCCTTCGCAGACCGTCATGGAAATGTGATCTGCGCCGAGGGTGATCTCCCGCGCGGTCAGCTCCGCATCGGGGCGTGTGCCGACAGTATAGCACTTACAGTGTGCTTGTGCAAGCATTTTCGGTGTGGTTTCCGCATCGTCAAGGTTGAACACACCCCTCTCGCAAAGCTGAAAGAGCCGCGCCTTTGCCTGACGATAGTTCTCCATCGTCTTATGAAAATCTAAATGGTCCCGCGTCAGATTCGTAAACGCGCCCACGGAGAAGCGCACGCCGTCCACGCGGTGCAGCGCAAGCGCGTGAGAGGAGACCTCCATCACAACGTGCGTGCAGCCCGCATCGCGCATTTGCGCAAGAAGTCCCTGCAAAGCAAAGCTCTCCGGCGTAGTGCGTTCCGTTTCCAGTTCCAGTCCGCCAATCATATTGCAGATCGTGCCGATCAGCCCGACCTTTGCGCCGCAGGCGTTTTCCAATAGCGTTTTTAGCAGATAGGTCACGGAGGTCTTGCCGTTCGTCCCCGTCACACCGATGACCTGCATGGCTTTCGACGGGTCGCCGTACCAATTCACGCCGAGCTGCGCCAGCGCCTCGCGGGAGGACGCCACGCGCACCCACGGAGTTTCCTGCGGCATATCGCGCTCGCACAGCACGACCCCTGCCCCACGCGCGACCGCGTCGGGGATAAATCGGTGCCCGTCGGTGGCGTAGCCGGGCACGGCAACGAACAGTTCTCCTGTTCGCACCGTGTTCGACGAGTAGCTTACGCCCGTGATTTCCATATCCTTTGGTGCATTGCTCTCCAGCACCGTTATACCTTGCAGCAGCTCTTGCAGCTTCATGATCTTCTCCTGTATCAGTCCATATCGGTCGTATCCGCGAAAATGACCGTGACAGTCGTTCCGCGATCCACCTGTGTGCCTTCTATGATATCCTGATCGGTCACGACGACATGCCATGCCGTAGAATCCGTGCCCTTCGCCTGCAAGTACAAGCCCAGATCAGACAGCACCTGCGTTGCCTGCGTCACCGTCATGCCCATGAGGTTCGGCACGGTGACGGGATCCGTCGGCATGGAATCGTCGGTGTAGAGCAGCACCGTGGAATGTCCCGGAACCTCTCGTCCGCTGGCAGGGAGCTGACTGACGATCTTGTCGCCGTCACCGATGATGCGGTATTCCAAATACGAATCGCGCAGCACCGAGGCGGCCTCAGTCTCAGTCATACCCTTGACGTCGGGCATAAAGACATTCACGCGGTACATGTCTTCTTCCTCGTACTGCGGCTCGACGCCGAGATACGGGAGGATATCCTCAAAGACCGCCGCCACCGTCGGCGCCGCCATGACGCCGCCGGAAACATACTGTCCGCTTGCATAGTTCGGCGTATCCAGCGCGATCAGCACCACATAGCGCGGATTCTCCATCGGCGCAACACCGATGAAGGAGACGATCTTATCGTTGGTATATTCGCCGTTTTCGTCGATCTGGTCGGTCTTTTCCGCCGTACCGGTCTTGCCGCCGATGCGATAGCCGACGACCTTCGCGTTTTTCGCTGTGCCCAGCGTGACAACGGATTCGATCAGCTCGCACATCGTCTCGGAGGTCTCATCGGAAATGACCTGCCGCACGACCGTGCGTTCGTTCTTTTCCACAACATTGCCGTCCTCGTCCAGAACCTCCGAGACGATGTGCGGTTCGAGCAAATAGCCGCCGTTGATTACTGCGCCGACAGCCCGAACGATTTGGATCGGTGTTGGCTTCACGGTCTGACCGAAGGATGTCGAGATCAAATAGCTCGTGCCGTAAGCCCCGTAGTCGCTCAGGCGTTCCTTGGTGTGGAAAATGCCGCCCGCCTCGCCCGGAAGGTCAACACCCGTTGTCTCCATCAGTCCGAAGGCGCGGCAATAATCATACAGCGTTTCGCCGCCGATCATCAAGCCCATGTGTCCGAAGGCAATGTTGCAGGAGTATTGCAGCGCCTGCGCCGTCGTCTCCGCGCCGTGACCATTGTGCTGCCAGCAGTTCAGCGGCTGCGAACGCCCCTCAAAGGTCTCAACGCCGCCGCAGTAGAAGCTGTCGTCCAGCGTGACCTTGCCGGAGTCCAAGCCCGCTGCCAGCGTGATGATCTTGAAGGTTGAGCCCGGCTCGTAGCCGTCGCTGACGCAGCGGTTTCTCCACTGCTTGAGGCGCGCGGTCGCCATCGCGTCGTTATACTCGGCGATCGCCGCCTTGCGCTCCTCGCTTCCGTCGGGGTATTTCAGCGCGCCCGCGTACATTTCCTCAAGCTCTTCGTTTGTTCCTGTATTAAAAATCTCCAGATAATTATTGGGGTCGTAACCGCCGAGCGTCGCCATTGCAATGATATCGCCGGTCTGTGCGTCATAGACGATCCCGAACGCGCCGTTGAGCACATCGTAGCGGTCAATGGCATCATTCATCTGCTTTTCCAGCGCGCGCTGTACGGTCAGGTCAATCGTCAGCACAAGGCTGTTGCCGTCGCTCGCCTCATAGTATTTCTCGTAGGAATAGAGCATTTCCGTCTCGTTATTGCCCTTCGTGGTGATCACCGCGCCTGCCGTACCTTGCAGCGTGCTGTCATAATACGCCTCCAAGCCCTCGGAGCCTTTGTTCTCCGTGTTGGTAAAGCCGAGAAGCTGCGAGGCAGTCTCATGGTTGGGATAATAGCGCTGGGAATCCGGCTCTAAATGCACGCCGACGATGCCGTTCTCGCTGATAAAGCTCCGCACCGCATCGCAGACATCCTTCTCCTGTCGGCGCTTGATCATTTTATACCGCATATTGACATCTGCCGCCTGCTCCTTGATAAATTCTTCGTCCACATCGAGAATTCGGGAGAGATTCCGCGCAAGAAAGTCAATATCCACATTGTTCTGTGACAGCTCCAGCGGATCAAGGAAAATGTTTTCCACACTCGCCGAGGCGGCAAGCACCTCCATATTGCGGTCGTAAATCGTGCCGCGACTCGCCGTCACGCTGGTACTGCGGGTCTGGTTGCTGATTGCCTTTGCCTCGTAATACTCGTGATCGATCAGCATCAGCTTGACAAGTCTGGCAGACAGAGCACCGAAGGAGACCACGCCGAACAGGATCATCAGCCACAAAACGCCCTTGCGGACATAGCTGTTGCCGACGCTCTCCTTTTTGCGCCGCGGACGCGCCTTCGTTCTTCGTTTCAAATCATGCTGTTTCATATCCGACCTCCGGATAGAGAATAAAGGAAAAGTCCAAAAACATGGGCGGCAATTTGGATTCACCGCCCATGCTGTGCTTGTTTACTATATGCCGCAGACTATGAAAAGTATTCCACGACATCGCTGATAACGCCGCGGAACGCATCATAGACCCGCTCTAACAGGTTGCGTTCCTCCGGAGCGGTGTCAAGCTGCACGGTATCCCCCGCCTCGACCTCAACATAAACGATCTGCGAAGCAAGCGGCTGACGCATTCCAAGCTCTTTGGCGCGCGTCTCAATCGCAGGCAGATCCAACGAATTTTCATATTGGGAGCGAAGGCGCTGTTCCTGCGTCGTCAGCTCCGTCTTTTGGCTCTTCAGCTCGCTCACCTCGCTTTTTGCCTCATAAAGACGCACATAGCTGAACACGACCAAAAACAGCATCACAACCGCAATTGCCGTGCCAAGCACCGTAAAGGGCGCGATGGCAAGCTTCGTCTTGACGCGTCGAACCGGCTTCGTACGCCGCGGCGCATCGGGCAGGCGCTCCGGCCGCTCTGCGGGTCTGGCAGTATTGGCGTGAATATCGTACGCCGCAGAGCCGTTGCTGCGGTATTCTTCATACTTCGGCATAGTTGGCACCTCCTTGTCGCTACAGCTTCTCCGCTACGCGGAGCTTCGCGCTTCTCGCGCGGGGATTTTCCTCCAACTCACGCGCGCCGGAAACGATTGGCTTGCGCGTGACAATACGAATCAGCGGCGTTTTGCCGCATACACAAACGGGAAATTCCGGCGGACAGGTACAGCCGTGCGCGGCAAGCTGCATCTCGCTCTTGACAATACGGTCTTCCAGCGAGTGGAAGGTGATAACCGCCAATCTCCCGCCCGGCTTCAATCTTGCAAACGCAGTGCGCATCAGCTTGCTGACCGCACCTAATTCATCGTTGACCGCAATGCGGATGGCTTGAAAGCTCCGCTTCGCGGGGTGCTGCTTTTCGCGCAGCGCCTGCGGCGGCATGGCGGAACGGATGACCTCAACCAGTTCCAGCGTCGTTCGGATGGGCGCTTTCTCTCGCCTGCGGACGATGGCTGCGGCGATCTGCGGTGCATAGCGCTCCTCGCCGTATTCATAGAGAATGCGGCGCAGCTCGTCCTGCGACCGGAGGTTCACGACCTCCGCCGCCGTGAGTGTGTCGTCCTTGTTCATGCGCATATCGAGCGGCGCATCAGCCATATAGGAAAAGCCTCGCTGCGCATCGTCGAGCTGCGGTGAGGAAACACCGAGGTCAAAGAGCATCCCGTCCACCGCGTCGATGCCAAGCTCCTCTAAAATGTGATCCAGCTCGGAAAAGTTCGAATGAACGGTTGTGACGCGTGAAGCAAAGGGCGCTAAGCGCTCCGCTGCCGCCTTCAGCGCGACCGCATCTCTGTCCACACCGATCAGCCTTCCCGTCGTCAGACGGCGGGCGATCTCATAGGAATGTCCCGCGCCGCCGAGCGTGCCGTCCAAATAGATCCCGTCGGGACGGAGCTTTAACGCTTCGATACATTCGTCCAACAGGACGGATTTATGACAAAATTCCATCAGAACCCCAATTCTCCCATCGCAGCGGCAAGCGCATCCGGCGTGAGGAATTTCTTCTCTTCCACCGCATAGCGTTCCGCAGACCAAATCTCGGCACGACAGACTTGACCGATGAACACCGCCTCCTGTTGGATGCCGGCGTATTCGCGGAAGGAGTCCGGCAAGAGGAAGCGCCCCTGCTTGTCCGGCTCGCATTTGATCACATTGGCGAAAAACACGCGTAAATTGCGCGCCTGCGACATAGAGAGGGCATTGAAGCGCTCAAGCACGCGCTGCCACTCCGCCTCCGGATAGACCCCGAGGCAGCCGTCGGGTGCCTTGGAAATATAAAACGAAGCGCCCAACTCCTCGCGGAACTTTGAGGGGACAAACAGTCTGCCCTTCGGATCCAGCGTGTGCTTGTATTGACCGAACATCCCCCTCACCTCGCTCCATTTTGCTCTTTTTTCTTCCATTCAGCTCCACTCGTTAACAGTATACTATCCCTGAACGGAAATTGCAATCACTTTTTCATACTTCGGCGCATTATTTTTTGTTTTTTTTGGTGTTTATTCGACGCAAAATCAAATTTTCGAACGAATGTTTTATTATATTATGTCTACCGTTGCAGGAAGAAAATGACAATTTACAATTTTAATCAAGAGGAGACGGAATGCAACACACTTCCCTGCTCTGTTTTCCCGCCGTATCTATATTGTGAACTGCCTCCGTTGCCTTTTGCTTTCTGACTTTATATAATAAGTGTTATCGGGAGGGTGCGAAATACCCTTCATGCTTTCGAAAAGATCTGTCTGTAAAGTGACGCAGAGAACCGTCACCTTCCCCGGTGTTATTTAGGTGGCTAATCCCACCCGACCCGAACAATTTCGAGAGCGACAGCAGTTCCCCGTAGGGCGCAACCACCGAGCGCGCCGGTGCAGGAACTACCAACCATGTACAAATCTGCTTGCTTTCCCTGTCTGCCGCTTACGCGGACGGCACGCCGAGGTCGTTAGCGCAGCCGTTCGCGACGAAGGAGCGTTACGGATGCGGCATACCCCTTGCGGGTGCGCGCCCTACGACCATGGAATGCACCCCACCGTAGGGCGCGACCACTGGGCGCGCCGGTGCAGGAACTACCGAGTGCGTACCAAAAAGTGTCAAAGTACTCGTCCCCTTGTAAAAAATCTCCCACAGCTTGCATGAAGCTGTGGGAGATTTTCTATTCGGTTTTCACAAGCGTGTGCTTATACTAGAATTTGAAAAAAGCATTTTATAGCACCAGAGGTGCGTCAAATTCTGTACAAGACGGCGCAGCACGGGATTCTTGATGAAATCTTTAAATCAAGAATCAGTATTACTTCTGCTCGTTGTCGATCATGTCCTGCGTGATCTCGGATTCGGGCCAATTTTCCACATCGTAGCTGCGGTAAATGTCGAGTCCCGAACCGGCAGGGATCAGCTTGCCAATGATGACATTCTCCTTCAAGCCGACAAGGTGATCGACCTTGCCCTTGATGGCGGCTTCGGTCAGCACCTTTGTCGTCTCCTGGAAGGAGGCGGCGGAGAGGAAGGACTCCGTTGCCAGAGATGCCTTCGTGATGCCCATGAGGATCAGGCTGTCGGTCGCCTCCCGCAGATCGGTCTCGCCTGCTGCGAGGCGCTGGCGGATCTTCTCGTTGGCATCGTCAAACTCGTAGACATCGACAACAGTGCCGCTGAGCAGCTCGGTATCGCCGGGATCCTCGACACGAACCTTGCGCATCATCTGACGGATAATGACCTCGATATGCTTATCGTTGATATCGACACCCTGCTGACGGTAAACCGCCAAAACGCCCTGCGTCAGATAGTTCTGCACTGCCTCAACGCCGGAAATGCGGAGCACATCGTGAGGGTTCAGCGCGCCGTCGGTGATCGGCTCGCCCTTGCGGACAGGCTTTCCGTTCTCGACCTTTAAGCCGACGGAATACGGCACCTGATAGAGCTTGACTTCGCCGTCCTCTGCGGTTACGGTGATGTCGCGCAGTGCGCTGCGGTGGCTGTCATCGACCGCGACGATACCGTCGATCTCGGAGATGACTGCCATCTTCTTCGGCTTGCGCGCCTCGAACAGCTCCTCAACACGGGGAAGACCCTGTGTGATATCGTCGCCCGCGACACCACCGGTGTGGAAGGTACGCATGGTAAGCTGGGTGCCCGGCTCACCGATGGACTGCGCGGCGATGATGCCGACCGCTTCACCGAGATTGACCAGCTCGGAAGTAGCAAGGTTCATGCCGTAGCACTTCGCGCAGACGCCGCTTCTCGCGCGGCAGCCGAGGACGGTGCGGGCGTAGACATTGCGGACGCCGTGTGCCTCCAGCATCTTCGCGTCGTCCTCCGTCATCATGCGGTCATTCGGGATCAGCACCTCACCCGTCTCGGGATCGACCACATCATCCACCGGGAAACGACCGTGGATACGGGAGGCAAAGGACTCAATGACTTGCCCCTTTTCCACGACCTCGCCGAGGTTGATGCCGTGCTTGGTGCCGCAGTCGTGCTCGCGGATAATGACCTCCTGAGAGACATCGACCAGACGGCGGGTCAGATAACCGGAGTCTGCGGTACGCAGCGCGGTATCGGTCAAGCCCTTACGCGCGCCTCTCGAGGAGATGAAGTATTCCAGAACGGAAAGGCCTTCACGGAAGTTCGCCTTGATCGGGATCTCGATGGTGCGGCCATTGGTGTCCGCCATCAGTCCGCGCATACCGGCAAGCTGACGGATCTGGTTCATGCTGCCACGGGCGCCGGAGTCCGCCATCATATAGATGGGGTTGAAGCGGTCGAGGTTCTCCTGCAAAGCGCCGGTGACGTCCTTGATGGTCTGCTCCCACTGGCGGACAACAAGACGATAGCGCTCGTCATTCGTGATGAAGCCGCGCTTATACTTGCGGTCGATCTTGACCGCTTCGTTTTCTGCCTCGGCAACGAGGGCATATTTCTTATCGGGGATCGCCATGTCCGCGATGGATACGGTGATGGCGCCCTTCGTGGAGTACTTATAGCCGAGCGCCTTCAGGCGGTCGAGCATTTCCGTTGCAATAGTGAAGCCGTGCTTACGGATGCACTTATCAATGATCACGCCGAGTTTCTTCTTGCCGACAAGGAAGCTGACCTCCAGCTCGAAGGCGTTTTCGGGCTTGCTGCGATCGACAAAGCCGAGATCCTGCGGGATCGGCTCATTGAAAATGAGTCTGCCGACGGTCGCGTTGATGATCTGATACTGCATCACGCCGTCGATCTCCTTGCCATAGCGGACACGGATGGGCGCGTGCAGACCGATTGCGCCGCAGGTATAAGCGGTGATCGCCTCGTCCACGCTCGAATACGCGTGCTTCGCCATGAACTGCGGTGCTTTCTTATGGCCGCGCTCTGCTTCGTCGAGCGCTTTTTCGACCAAATCGCCGTCAACGAGCTGATTTACGGGAAGGTCAAAATCGCCGGCGTCGGTCACAAAGACCTCCTCCGCACCCTTCTCGTTTTTGCCGAGACGGACATAGGTCAGATAGTAAGTGCCGAGGATCATATCCTGCGTCGGAACCGTGACGGGCTTGCCGTCCTGCGGGCGGAGCAGATTGTTCGCCGAAAGCATCAGCATACGGGCTTCGGCCTGCGCCTCGGCAGACAGCGGGACGTGGATTGCCATTTGGTCGCCGTCAAAGTCCGCGTTGAACGCCGTGCAGCACAGCGGGTGCAGCTTAATCGCGCGACCCTCAACCAGCACCGGCTCAAACGCCTGAATGCCGAGACGGTGCAGCGTCGGCGCACGGTTCAACATGA
>JAEDOK010000156.1 GCA_016302005.1 Oscillospiraceae bacterium
GCCACGACCCCTTCGGGGTCTCGCAATGACAAAGCTGTAGTTATTTGACAGTCTGGGGCGGGGACATGTCCCTGCCGACCGCGAAGCGGCAGACAGTATGCATGAACAAGCTTGTACGCAGTCGGCAGTTCCTGCACCGGCTTAGGACATGTCCCCGCCCTACAGGAGCTGTTTCGTTTTTTCAACATGCGTTCTCGCATGCGGATTCCGAGGCGTGTCATACCCGCAAGGGGCACACAGCAGCCGCTCAGTCCTCCTCCGGCAGTTTATTATGCTTCTGCTGCTTCATCCAGATATTCATCACAAGGCTGTGCGGCAGGAGCTTTACCATGCGCACCTGCATTCTGACCGGGAAGCCGTGGATGGAAACATCCTTCTTCGACCTGTACAGATCCTTAAGCGCCGTCGCCATCACGTCCTTTGCCTCATAGAACTTGTTGTAATAGGTCACGGCGTTGTTGCTCGTCTGCAAGGCGTGGTCAAAAAACTCCGTCTTGACCCAGCCGGGGTTGACCGCCATCACGCGGATGCCACGCGGCTTCAGCTCACGATTCAGCGCACGGGAATAGCTCAGAACAAACGCCTTCGTCGAGCCGTAGACATTGATATACGGCACGGGCTGGAACGCAGAGAGCGAATCGAGGTTCAGAATTTTTGCGCCGCGCTTCATGTAGGGCAGCGTCAGCTCCGTCATGGCAACAAGCGCCTTGCAGTTGAGGTCGATCATGCGCAGCGAGTCCTCCAGAGGAATCTGATCGTAGCGTCCGAATTTGCCAAAGCCGGAGATATTCGCCAGCAGTCCGACATTCGGCTTTGCCGTCTCCAAAAGATCGGCGTAATGGCGCAGCGCATCCGCGTCGGTCAGATCGAGGCTGACGGGACGGACGGGAATGCTGACCTCCTCCTTCAGCGCCTCCAGCCGCTCGGCGCGGCGTGCAATGACCCAAAGCTCATCAAATTGCTCCCACTGCGGAAGCTGCAATACAAGCTCACGCCCCATGCCCGAGCTTGCGCCGGTAATGATCGCAATGCGTTTCATTGAGAGTTCCACCTTTCATTCTGTCATTTGATTCATTGCCGCAAGCGTCGCGTCGATCTCCGCCTCCGTTGTGCGATAACCGACGGAGAACCGTACCACGCCTTGCGGAAAGGTTCCGAGTGTCTTATGCGCCGACGGGGCGCAGTGCATCCCGCAGCGCGTAAGAATACCGAATTCCCGTTCCAGACGATCGGATGCCTCGGCGTTGTCAAGGGTTTCAAAATCGACCGCAATCACGCCAACACGATCCGCAGGCGCCCAAGTGCCTGCCAAACGCACCCCTTTGATCCCGCGCAATCCGTTCAACAACCGCTCCGTAAGCGCCGTCTCATGTGTGCGCAGGGCGCTGATTCCGATTTGGTCAACATATTCCAGCGCAGCCGCCCAGCCGTAGATCCCCGGCAGATTGGGCGTTCCCGACTCAAAACGGTCGGGCATAAAGGGCGGCAGCGCCTCGGAATCGGACAGGCTTCCCGTGCCGCCGACGATCAGCGGGTCGAGCTGCGCTGCAAAGTCCCGCGTGACCAGCAGCGCGCCGATGCCCTGCGGTCCGAGCAATCCCTTGTGCGCCGGAACCGCCATCGCGCTCAAGCCGAGGGCTTCAAAGTCCACCGGATAATGCCCCGCCGTCTGCGCCGCGTCAAGCAGGAGCGGTACGCCGTGGAGTTTACATAACTTTCCTACCTCCGTCGCGTCCTGTACCGTGCCGCAGACATTCGAGGCGTGACAGAGGATGAACAGGCGTGTCTCCTCTTGCAGCATTTTTTCCGCCGCTTCAAGATCGAGCCGCCCCTCTCGGTCGCACGGGACGCGCTCAAACCGCACGCCGAGCTGTACCAAAGGGCGCATGACGGCATTGTGCTCCATGCTGCTGACCAAAACCCGGTCGCCCGGTCGGAGAAAACCCTTGATGGCAAGGTTCAGCGCAGCGGTCGCGCCGGAGGTCAAAAGCACATGGGTCGGATCGGGATGGTGAAATAAACCGCACAGCCGTTCCCTCAGAAGGAGCGTCTCCAGCCCCGCCTCCTGCGCGGAGGCATAAACGCCGCGATTGATGCTCGCACCGACGCTGTCCAAATAATATTTCATACGGTCGCTGACCCCGGGCGCCTTCGGAAACGAGGTCGCGGCATTGTCAAGATAGATCATAACACCCTCCTCCACTGTTTTTTTTCATTATAGCATATCTGTCAAAAATCGCAATCCCCGAAAAAGGATCACGCATCTCCCGCCGCCCGCCCCGAAAATCGTGAATATGTCCCCCATGGCGCAGGGATCTCCGCCCCCGCACAAGCCCCCCATTATGTCATTGCGATGGCGCTTGCGCCCGTGGCAATCTCGTACGGGCTAAGGGCTAAGGACTAAGGGTGAATGACTGAGGAGCGCTCCGCGCGGATCGAAAACACCGTCGGCTGTCGCCTCAACGAGAGAGTCTGCACCCCCACCGTAGGGCGCGACGACCCCGGCGCGCCGGTGCAGGCACACCGACTGCGTACAAACTCCCCCACTATGTCATTGCGAGGGCGCTTGCGCCCGTGGCAATCTCGTACAGGCTAAGAGCTAAGAACTAAGGGTGAATGACTGAGGAGCGCTCCGCGCGGATCGAAAGCACCGTCGGCTGTCGCCTCAACGAGAGAGTCTGCACCCCCACTGTAGGGCGCGACGACCCCGGCGCGCCGGTGCAGGCACACCGACTGCGTACAAACCTGTTCCCCCGTAACGTCTGCCGCTTTCGCGGACGGCACGCCGGGTCGTCGTGCCCTACGAATGTGAAAGCACCCTCGCCGTAGGGCACAGCCCCCCCTGCGCGGCGATCTTTTTCTTGTACGCGCTCTCATCCTCCGCCGCTGTTATTT
>JAEDOK010000157.1 GCA_016302005.1 Oscillospiraceae bacterium
CCCAGCGAAGCGGATTTTGTTCGGAGAGGAGATACAGCGGAATGATTGAGCTTTGCCGCTTGCGGCGAAGCGAAGGATATGAAGCTTGTATCGACGAAGTTGGTGTTGATTGCGGTGAGGGTCCACCTGTTCCCATCCCGAACACAGAAGTTAAGCTCACTTGCGCCGACAATACTTTGCGGGCGACTGCACGGGAAGATAGGTAACGCCAACATAAAGAACCTACTCGAAAGGGTAGGTTCTTTTTTTATTCCTATTGCACACCTGTAGGTCGGGGACATGTCCCCGCCGCATGTCGGAACTGCCGACCGCGTACAAATATGTTCGCTTGTACCGTTTGCCGCTTACGCGGACGGCGGGGGGACGTTTGCGAGCGCCGCCTGCGGCGGAAGAAGCGAGCAAAAAGGAGTGGCGGAATCAAGGCGATTGGCAAGCGGGCTTTGCCCACGCAGACAGAGCCGCTGATTCAACAGGACATGTCCCCGCCCTACAGGGGCTTTTTGATTCATGTTATTCGATTTCGTATAAGGATTCTTCCTCTCTATAAATAAAAACGAAGCGGTTGCCCGCTTCGTTTTATATGATTCGAGTTAGATCAGATTCAGTCCGGTTTCGGCGTCAAAGAGGTGCGCCAAAGACGGATCGAAGTTGAACTTGATCGCGCTGCCGCTGCGGACTTGATCCATGTCAATGCCTGCCGTCGGAATGACCGCAACGACATCCTTGTCGCCCACGCTCATATGCAGGTGCATTTCGCTGCCCATCATTTCGGAGACATCGATGGTAGCCGCGAAGCCCTCGCTTGCCACACCCAAATTCACCGGGCGCACACCCAAAACGATTTGCATCGGCTGCTGACCTGTCGCAGAAAGCGCCTTTTGCTGCTTCTCGCTCAGCACGATCTCCTTGCCCAGCAGCTCGACATAGTAGCCGCGCGCGTCACGCTTGAGGGTGGCGTTGAAGAAGTTCATCTGCGGTGTTCCGATGAAGCTTGCCACGAACAGGTTCTTCGGATGATGAAAGACCTCCTGCGGCGTGCCGATCTGCTGGATGAAGCCGTCGCGCATAATGACGATGCGGTCGCCAAGGGTCATAGCCTCAGTCTGGTCGTGGGTGACATAGATAAAGGTGGTGTTGATGCGGGAGCGCAGCTTGATGATCTCCGCACGCATCTGATTACGCAGCTTTGCGTCGAGATTGGACAGCGGCTCGTCCATCAGAAGCACCTGCGGATTACGCACGATAGCTCTGCCGATGGCAACGCGCTGCCGCTGACCACCGGAAAGCGCCTTCGGCTTGCGCTCCAAATACTCCGTAATACCGAGGATCTCCGCCGCCTCGCGAACCTTTTTGTCGATTTCGTCCTTCGGCGTTTTTTTGAGCTTCAGGGAGAACGCCATGTTTTCATACACGGTCATGTGCGGATAGAGCGCGTAGTTCTGGAAGACCATCGCGATATCGCGATCCTTCGGCGCGACATTGTTGACCAGACGGTTGCCGATGTAAAGCTCGCCGTCGCTGATCTCTTCCAGTCCGGCGACCATGCGCAGGGTGGTGGATTTGCCGCAACCGGAGGGACCGACGAGGACGATGAATTCGCCGTCTGCGATCTCAAGGTTGAACTCCTGCACCGCCACGACGCCTTCGTCGGTGATTTGCAGATTGTTCTTCTTCTCCGGCTCGCCCTTCTTCGGCTTTTTCTTCTTCTCGGTGTTGGGGTAGATCTTCTTAATGTTTCTTAGCGTTACATTTGCCATGTGTTCGGCTTTACTTCGGGAGCCTCCGCTTGCCCGAAGCTCGCACCCGCCCGTTTCGGACGCGGCGCATTACGACAGGTCTCCACACTGCCGCACCGCAAGCCCTGCGGTTGTTATCCTCCTTCGTTCGGCGGTCTGCGGTTATTTTCAGCCGCAAAAACGGCGCTGCCGTTGGGGATGCTGTCCGACATCTCCGTTTTTGCACCTTCTTTTATGTGGAGTAACCGCGCCTACCGTAGTAATATTATCATAGCATGTAAAAAAACGAAAGGGAATTGACAGTTCCCACAGTTTTTCAGACTCGCATTTGGATAATTTGACGAATACCCCTGTAGGGCGGGGACATAGCATAACCCATGTGCAGGAGATTCCGTGGCAATCTTGTGCAGGAACTACCGATTGTGTACAAACTTGTTCGCCTGTACTGTCTGCCGCTTCGCGGACTCCGGGGACATGTCCCCGCCCTACAAAGGCTGTTTCGTTTATCGTGGTGCGTCCCCGCGTGTGTGTTTACCGTTGCTTTTTCCATGTCTTGACTTTGGGGTTTTCCCGCAGCTCGCGGAAAAAAGCCTGCAAGCAGGCGCGGCACTCCTCCGCCAGCACCCCTGCTGTCACCGTCGGGCGGTGGTTGTAGGGCAGGGCAAAGAGATCCGTCAGCGTGCCGCAGGAGCCTGCTTTTTGGTCCGGCGCGCCGTAGACCACGCGGGGGATGCGGGCGTTGATGATCGCGCCTGCGCACATGGGGCACGGCTCCAGCGTGACATAGAGGGTGCAGCGCCACAGCCGCCAGCCGCCCAGTGTGCGGCAAGCCTCGTCGATGGCCTCCAGCTCGGCGTGTGAAAGGGCGTTTTTTGCCGTCTCGCGCCGATTCCTGCCCCTGCCGACGATCTGCTCCCCGTCGGTAATGACGCAGCCCACCGGCACCTCGCCCTCCTCCGCAGCCTCTCGTGCCAGCATCAGCGCCTGCACCATGTATTCCTCGTCCGTCATGCGCCCACCTCCTGTTTTCCTTCATGATAGACGATTTTCCCCGCCGCGTCAATCCCTTTCCCTCCGCCTCCGGTTCATACCAATCATCAATTAAAATGTGCAACGCGCATTTTAATTGCGATACCGTGATTGGTACGAGAC
>JAEDOK010000029.1 GCA_016302005.1 Oscillospiraceae bacterium
AGTGGCAGAATCAAGGCGACTGACAAGTGGGCTTTGCCCACGCAGACAGAGCCGTTGATTCAACAGGACATGTCCCCGCCCTACAGGGGTTATACGCACCGTCGCCGTAGGGCACGACGACTCGGCGTGCCGGTGCGGGGACTCGGCGTGCCGGTGTGGGGACTCCCGATAGGATGAAAAATGTGCCAAGGAACCCGTCCCTGTGACATACCCGCGGGTTTGGCAGTTCCTGCACGCGGCGGCTGATAGCCGCCCCTACGGGTGATTTGGGGGCGAGGTGCTTATTTGGGGCTGAGCTCTACGGCGCGGCGGAGGATGCTGTAGGCTGGGACGGGGCGGGGGAGCTGCATGGTGAAGGTCATTTGCGGGGTGCGCGGTTCGGTTAGGAGCGTGCCGTCTGCGTCTGCCATGGTCGGCACGGTGAATTCGAAGGGACGAAGATCGGGGCCCACCAGCTCGACCGTATCGCCTGCAGAGAATTTATTGCGCAGGGAGAGGGTCGCAAGTCCGTTTGCATCACAGTTCGTTACGATGGCGCAGACCTGCCAATCGCGGATGTAGCGGGAGTTTTCCGTGTACTGTCCCGGCGCACCGTAGAAAAAGCCGGTGGAATAGCGGCGGTGCGAGACACGCTCGACCTCATTGCGCCAGACGGGATCCATCGCTCTGCCGGCGGCAACATCGTCGATCACATGGCGGTAAGCGCCTGTGACGATGGCGGCGTAATAGGCGGATTTGGCGCGCCCTTCGATCTTCAGACAGTCTACACCGACTTTTATCAGGTCGTCGATATGGTCGATCATGCACATATCGCGGGAATTCATAATGTATGTTCCCTTCTCGTCTTCAAAAACGGGGAAATACTCGCCGGGGCGCTTTTCCTCCATCAGGGCGTACTGATAGCGGCAGGGCTGGGCGCAGGCGCCGCGATTGCTGTCTCTGCCGGTCATATAGTTCGAGAGCAGACATCTGCCCGAGTAGGACACGCACATTGCACCGTGGGCAAAGGTCTCGATCTCCAAGTCCTTCGGGGTGTTTTGGCGAATGGCGCGAATTTCCTCTAAGGAAAGCTCCCTTGCAAGGACGACGCGCTTTGCACCCAATTCGTACCACGCGTTCGCGCAGGCGTAATTTGCGACGCTGACCTGCGTGGAGACATGGCGCTCACAGTGAGGCGCATATTTCTCCGCCGCGCGGAACACGCCGAGGTCGGCGATGATGAGCGCGTCTACGCCGCTTTGTTCGAGCAGCTCTAAATGCGCGGGAAGCCCCGCAAGCTCGTCGCTGCGGGGCATGGTGTTCACGGTGACATGGACTTTGACACCGTGCTCATGGGCAAAGCGGACTGCCTCGGGCAGCTCCTCCGGAGGGAAGTTCCCCGCGAAGGAGCGCATACCGAAGCTTGTCCCTGCCAGATAGACCGCGTCCGCGCCGTAGAGGACGGACATCTTCAGCCGCTCCATATCGCCGGCGGGCGCTAACAATTCGGGTTTATTCCGC
Source organism: Oscillospiraceae bacterium (assembly GCA_016302005.1). Next base: position 1,501 of record JAEDOK010000029.1, read on the forward strand.
ATTTTCCTGCTCCTGTAAGAAGGCGTTGTGCTCGTCGTAGGTCTTGGAGAAGTGATGCAGACCGGTGGAGTTGTCCAACGCATAGAAATAATAGTCGGTATCCGCCGGGTTCAATGCGGCGGTGATGCTCGAAAGACCGGGATTAGAGATCGGGCCGACGGGCAGACCCGCGTGCTTATAGGTGTTATAGGGGCTGTCCACCTGCGTGTCCTCATAAGTCAGCGGACGGTTGATGCCGCCGAGGGCGTAGACGACGGTGGCGTCGATATTGATATAGGGCCAGTTTGCGGGGTCACACAGGCGGTTATAGATGACGGAGGCGATGGTGCCGCTCTCACTCGAAGCAGCGGTCTCACGCTCGATCATAGAGGCGACGGTGATCAGCTCATAGACCGTAAACTGATGCGCGGCGATATAGTCTTCGCCATAACCTGCCGCACGCAGATGCTCGGCAAGGCTCTCGTTGAGCAGGGTGAGCTGTTCCTGTGCGGTGTCGGAGAACTTGCGCTCAAAGTTTGTCAGCAGCTTGTCCAACACGCGCTCGGGGTCATCGTTCTCGTAGAAGTCATAGGTGTCGGGGAAGAGGAAGCCCTCAAGGCGATTTTCATCGCCGTAAGGGATCCCCTCTAAGAACCAGTAGTCAAACTCCGTCTCTGCGGCGCAGGCTGCCAGCTTCTCTGCAGTGCAGACACCGTTTTTCTCCATCAGCGCGAAGAGCTGTGCGGCGGTCATGCCCTCGGGGATCATCACGCGGACGGTGGTGCGATTGGGACTGTTGGCGATCATGCCATTGACAAGGGCATGATAGTCAAAGTTATAACAGATCTGATAGGTGCCGGGATCCATCGTCTCCGTGGAGTCTGTGAATTTGCAGTAGAATTTGAACAGCCACGGATATTTGATCACGCCTTTGTCCTCCAACATCTGCGCGATGTCGTCGAGCGTGGCGCCTTCTTCAATCGTGACGGTCAGCATTTCGTCCGATCTGCCGAATGCCAGCACATCCTGCGCGCATTCCCAGATGCCGTAGCCTAAGCCGACCGCAGCAATGCCGACGATGACCAGATAGAGCAGCACCTTGACGAACAGGGGAACGAGGCGGTGCTTGCCCTTTCGCTTCGGCTTGTCAGGGGGCGGCTCGTCGCCGTCTTCGTCGTCGTAATCGTCCTCGTCCGTTTGGTAATCGCCCAGTGGGGTGGGCAGGGGATCGTCTTCGTACTCGCCGTAATCGTCGAAGGCGGCACCGAAGTCGGGTGTGAAATCCGTATCCTCCGCAGCGGGCGGGGGAAATTCGGGGCTTTCGTCAGACGGCTGTTCTTCGAGCAGCTGATCCGTTTCGGCAAGCAGCGCATCAAAATTCAGCTCCTCGTCGGAATCGTAAATATCATCATAGTGATCAGACATTTCTGTCCTCCTTTCGGAAGTGCGGGACTCAGCGGACTGCCCCGCGATATACGACACCCGCCGCGACCTTTTTCGCCGCTTCTTCGCCGCGCAGCGCGGTGATCAGCGCAAGGGCGAAGTCGAACGACGCACCTGCGGCTCTGCCGGTGATGAGCTTGCCGTCCTGCACGACGGGGGCGTCCTGCATGCTTGCGCTGCCCATTTCGTTCTCCATGCCGGGGTAGCAGGTCGCTTTTTTACCCTCCGTGATGCCGAGACCGGCGAGGACGGTCGGCGCGGCGCAGATGGCGGCGATGAAGCGCTCTTTTTCGTGGAGCGCACGGACGGCGGAGAGGACCGTTTCGCTTGCGCGGATGGAGGAAACGCCGCCCAATCCACCGGGCATGACGAGCATCTCCGCATCCAAGAAGTCCGCTGTCTCCGCGACGCAGTCCGCGCGGACGGTGATGCCGTGGCTGCCTGTGATATCTAAACCGCCGATGCCCGCAAGGCGCACTTCGACACCGGCGCGGCGCAACAGATCGCAGGGGACAAGCGCCTCCGCCTCCTCAAAGCCCTTGCCGAGTATGATATAGACCATGTCTTATTCCTCCAAACAGTGTTGCACGAGGTGAAAAATCTCGTTGTGAATATCGTCGATGGTGCGCATTTTGCCGTCGCGGGCGCAGTCGATGATCGTCCAGCCGTAGAAATGCGCCGCTTGCAGACCCGTATTGCGGCACAGACGCAGATAATCCATATTTTGCTCATGGATATCCGCGAGCGTGTTGGTCTGTTCCTCCCGCTTGCGGAGCATTTCTCCCGTCAGCTCGGTCGGCACATCCAAATATATGACGAGATCCGGCTGCGGAAGTTCCATATGCAGATACTCAAAATCGTACAGCCAGCGGAAGAACGCCTCGCGCTGCTCCTCCGGCTCCTTCGACGCCTGATGGACGGCGTTGGAGGTGGTGTAGCGGTTGGAGAGCATCAGACCGCCGTTTTGGTAGTATTTGCCCCAGACCTTGCGGTAAGAGGCGTAGCGGTCCACGGCGTAGAAGGTGGAGGCGGCGTAGGCGTTGACATCGGAGGGCTTGCTGCCAAATTCGCCGCCGAGGTACATACGGATGAGCGAGGAGGAAGGCTCGGAATACTGCGGAAAATCCATGGTTCGGAAGTCAATGCCGAGTGATTTCAGGCGCTTGGTCAAAAGCGCGAACTGCGTGGTCTTACCGGAGCCGTCCGTTCCTTCAAACACAATCAGCTTTCCCATGTTCATTATCCTTTCATTCTCATTTTGATTGCCGCGAAAATAAATTTCGGTAAACGCATCATGCGCCCAATGCGGCGCGGTTCCTTAATCAGACGATAGAGCCACTCGAGCTGCAAACGGATCATCCATCTTGGGGCGCGTTTGACCGTGCCGGCGATGCCGTCGAGCGTGCCGCCCAAGCCGATCATCAGCTTAACATTTAATTCGCGGGCGTGTTCGTACATGAAATACTCCTGCTTCGGCGCGCCGAGGCAGACATAGACAACGTCCGCCTGTGCCTCGTTGATGCGGCGCACCGCTTCTGCTTCGTCCTTGAAATAGCCGTCCATCGTGCCGCAGATGCAGAGCTTCGGGTGCTTTTCCAGCATTTTTTCCGCCGCCAGCTCCGCGATGCCGGGCTTGCTGCCCAAGAGGAAAAGACGCCTTCCTGTTTCCTCCAAGATCGGCAGCAGATTCTGCGCAAACTCAATGCCCGCGACCTTCTCCTTGAGCGGCGTTTTGAGGAGCTTTGCCCCGAGGACGACGCCCGCGCCGTCGGGCAAGACGAGCGAGGCGGCATTCAGCACCTCGCGAAATTTTATGTCATGCAGCGCTTCATATGCCATCTCCGCGTTCGGCGTCACGCAATAGGCTGCCGCGCTGCCCTCGAGCAGCGCTCGGCCGTGCTCCAACGCCTCCTGCATGGTCACATTGTCATAGAGCACTCCCAAAACATCGGTTTTCACGCGCATACCTCTTCCATTTTATTCTGCAACCATTTTACCACAGAATTCGAACTTTGTCTACGGTTCAATTTCACATTCTGCTCTCCGCCGCATACTATGTTGTGAAAGCATATTTCTGCTTTGTAAGCGCGGCGCGTCCGCGGTTACTTAGGAAGCTCTGAACAAATCGGCCGCGGCGCTCGGCGGATCTTTTGCCGCAACTTTTCGGTTTGAAAACCTTGCAATACACAAAGTATTCCTGCGGTTTTCCAACCTCAATTTGCGACAAAATCTCTCGCCGACCGCTCTTGCAGATTGATTCAGAACTTCCTTAGGAGTCTCTGAACAAATCGGCTGCGGCGCTCGGCGGATCTTTTGCCGACCGCTCTTGCGGATCGATTCAGAGTTTCCCCAAAATCGTTCTTCGGGAGGTAATATTATGGCGGAAAACACCTACGAGGCAGCGGGCGGCGGCGAAGGGAAGCAGCCTGTCTGCATACATTCTCATCAGATCATGGATAGCTGCCTGGATAAGGATTGCGTGGAGGAGCTGCGCGTCTATCTCACAACACAGTCCCAGGCGGCGCTGGACGGCGCGACGACCGCGAAGACCCGCTGCGCAGAGCTTCTGTTTGTGGATGTCGATGTGGAGCAGCTTCCCTACAAGGCGGGGCATTTCTCGGTCGATCTCACCTTCTACTATCGTATCATCGGCGACGCGATCATGGGCGGGACGCGTCCGACCACCATCACGGGGCTTGCGGTTTTCGCAAAGCGCGTTGTGCTTTACGGCGGCAAGAGCAGGGCAAAGACCTTCCGCAGCACCGGTGAAATTCCCACGGCGGAGTCTCTGCTGCAATGCGAGAAGCCGCTTGCCATTGTGGAGGCGCTCGATCCGATGATCCTCTCCGCAAAGGTCAAGGAGGTTTGTGAGTGCCGCCGCTGCGAGACGGAGCTGACCGACATTCCCGCGAATATCGTCGAGAGCTTCGGGGAGCAGCTCGTACTCTCCGGCGAGAGCAAGCGCCTGTATGTCACCATCGGGCAGTTCTCCACTGTCCGTCTCGAGCGCGACACGCCGCTGTCGATCGAAGTGTGCGAATACTGCGCACCGACGCGGGAATGCTGCGACGACGAGTGCTGCGAGGAGGATCCCTGCGAGCTGTTCAGCCGCATTGATTTTCCGATGCGTGCCTTCTTCCCGGACAGCCACGGCGGAGACCACAAGGAGAATTCCTGCCGCACCTGCGGCGGCTGACGCTACAGCTTATGCAAAAGCAGCTTGTCTCATAAATGACCTCGCCTCGTTTTCCGTTTTGGGAAAACGAGGCGAGAAGCGGTTATGGGGATATTTGCTTGGCTGTCTGACGGCATGGACAAATGTGCTTATATGAAATCGGCGGTTCCTGCACGAGATTGCCACGTCGCTTCGCTCCTCGCAATGACACGGATGAGGTCCCCCTCTGTCATTGCGAGGAGCGAAGCGACGTGGCAATCCCATGTAGAATTACCGGTTGTGTACAAACCTGTTCGTTTGTGCCGTCTGCCGCTTACGCGGTCGGCGGGGACATGTCCCCGCCCTACAGAGATTTTGCGTTGGAAAGGGAACTCGCCCCGTTTTCGAGACTGGGAAACGGGGCGAGTGTGTTTATTTCGGCATATGGACATCGAGCTGCGGGTAGGGGATGGAGATGCCTTCTTCGTCGAATCTTTTCTTGACCGATTCGGTCACATCGAATTTGACTTCAAAAAAGTCTGCAGGAGCGACCCACAGGAGCAGGAGATAGTTCACGCTGCTGTCGGCGTATTCGCTGATATGTACCTCCGGCGCGGTGTCCGGGCAGAGCTTTGGATGCTGCGCCGCCGCGAGGATCGCCGCCTTGACGCGGTCGATATCGTCGTCATAGGAGGCGGAGAAGGTCAGGTCAATGCGGCGCTTTCCCTCGACCGTGTAGTTATAGATGCGGGCGGAGGAGGCATCGCTGTTCGGGATATAGATGCGCTTGCCGTCGGCGGTCATGATCTGCGTGTAGCACATACCGATCTGCTCGACCGTGCCGCTGTCCGAGCCGATCTGCACGAAATCGCCGACGCGGAACGGGTGCGTGGCAAGCAGCGTAATGCTGCCTACCACATTGGAAAGGGCGTTTTGCACTGCCAGCGAGATCGCCAGGGAGACGACGCTCAAGAGCGCGACCAGCGAGGTCACATCCACGCCGAGACTGCCGGCGGCGACGAGAATGACGATCGCATACAGCAGCACGCGCATGATCGCCTTCAGAAAGGCAAATATTGTTTTGTCAAGTCTGGAGCGGCTGAGCATGCGGTCAAAGAGCTTCAGCAGCAGCTTGACCACAAGGATGCCCACGACCAGAATCAAAATCACGGGCAGGAGCTTCTTCAGCGTCAGCGTGGCGAAAAAGTTTCGGATCTCTTCCCAACTCATTGTGTTTCCTCCGTTTCCGAGGCGGGCAGACGGTGGGAATCGGCGTTGACATACGCCATCAGCTCGTCTCCGGTAATGGTTTCCTTTTGCAGCAAATAGAGCGCGATTTCATCCAGCAGGCTGCGATTGTCCCGCAGGAGCTGCTTGGCATCCTCGTAGCAGGAATTTAACAGAGCGCGTACCTCGTCGTCCGCCGTGGCGGCGGTGGTCTGCGCGCAGTCCATATATGCCTGCCCGTCCAAATATTCGCTCTGTGTGGCGGCAAGTGCCATGAGTCCGACCTTGTCGCTCATGCCGAACTGCGTGACCATGCGGCGCGCCAGCTCGGTTGCGCGCTGAATGTCATTTGCGGCACCCGTGGTCTGAATGCCGAAAACGGTCTGCTCCGCCGCACGTCCGCCCAAAAGGGTTTGCAGCTGGATCAGCAGCTCCTCCTTGGAATTGAGATATTTTTCCTCCTCGGGCATTTGCATCGTATAACCCAGCGCGCCGGAGGTGTGCGGCACGATGGTGATCTTGGAGACGGGCTGCGAATGCTTGCGCAGGGCGGCGACGAGGGCGTGACCGACCTCGTGGTAGGCGACGATGCGCTTTTCCATGTCCGTCAGCACGGTGCCCTTTTTCTCCGTGCCTGCGATGACCGTCTCAAAGGAGACGAGAAGATCCTGCTGGTTGACCGCCTGTCTGCCCATGCGCACGGCGCGCAGCGCGGCCTCGTTGACGAGGTTGGCAAGATCTGCGCCGACCGCGCCTGCCGTTGCCTGCGCCAGCTTGCGCAGATCAACATCCTCGGCAAGGCGGATGTTGCGCGTGTGGACGAGAAGGGTCTGATAGCGCCCCTCCAAATTCGGACGGTCGACGACAATGCGGCGGTCAAAGCGTCCCGCACGGAGCAGCGCCTTGTCCAGCACCTCGGGGCGGTTGGTTGCCGCAAGAATGACGACGCCCTTCGACGAGTCGAAGCCGTCGATCTCCGCAAGCAGCTGGTTCAAGGTCTGCTCGCGCTCGTCGTTACCGCCGAACTTGCTGTCGCGGCTTCTGCCGATGGCGTCGATCTCGTCGATGAAGATGATGGCCGGGGCGACCTTCGACGCCTCCTGGAACAGGTCACGGACACGGCTTGCGCCGACGCCGACGAACATCTCCACGAAGTCCGAGCCGGAGATGGAGAAAAAGGGCACATGGGCCTCGCCGGCGACCGCCTTTGCAAGCAGGGTCTTGCCGGTGCCTGGGGAACCGACCAGGAGCGCACCCTTCGGCAGCTTCGCGCCGATGGCGGTGTATTTCTTCGGGTTGTGCAGGAAGTCGATGATCTCGACAAGGGATTCCTTCGCCTCGTCCTGCCCCGCGACATCGCGGAAGGTCACGCCCGTCTCTTTTTCCATATACATCTTGGCTTTGCTCTTGCCGATGCTTCCGATGCCGCCGAGACCGCCGCCACCGCCTGCGCGGTTTGCGACCATACGCATGATGAGCGAGAAGATCAGGAACAGAAGGATCGGGAAGATCACCCACGAGAACAGGAAGGAGAAGGTATCGTCCTCCGCCTGTACGCCCGTGAACTCAACGCCGTTTGCCTGCATCGTATCGACGACGCCCGTCAAATCCACATTGGGCAGCCGCGTGGTGTAGTAAATCATATTCCGATCGTTCGCGACATCCTCCCGGAGCGTATAGGCGATCTGATCCGTGCCGATCTCCGCGCTCCGGATGCGATCCTCGTTCGCCGCGCTCAAAAAACGGTCATAGGTTACCTGCTCCTGTTTGGAAGCGGTAAATAAACGCATGATCTGATTGCCGAAAAAGGTGAGCACGAGAACAAGCAGGATCAGCGCGATGATGGAAAACTTCGGCTTGTTATCGTTCTGCTGTTTTTGATTGGGATTGCGGTTTGCCATTTTTTCACTCCCTCTTTTGCTTTTTCAGCCTCTGTTTACAATGTCGTAAGAGGCTTCTTTTTCTTCTGCATCATAGCATATTTTTTACCTGTTCGCAATTCGTATCGCCCTGCGCGGCATGAATTTTTTGTAAAATCCGAGGAAATTTTCTCTGAACGCACATTTTATATTGTCTCCGCCCGCTTTTTTTGTTATAATGTTCAGAAGTAAAAATTTAAGGGAAAAGTGAACGTTTATGAAAAAAATTTCCGATACGCAGCGCCCGGAGGAAGCCTCGGAGGGCTTGATTGAGGGCAGAAACGCCGTGACTGAGGCGATTCGCAGCGGCAGAGCCATCAACAAGGTCTTTTTGGCTGACGGAGACACCGATAAGGCGCTGGGCAGACTTGCCGCCATGGCGAAGGACGCGGGCGCGGTCGTCGTCCGCATCGACCGCCGAAAGCTCAACGAGATGAGCCCGACCGGGGCGCATCAGGGCATTATCGCAGCCGTCGCCGCCCACGAATATGCGACGGTCGATGATATGCTCGCCGCTGCGGAAAGCAGGGGAGAGGCGCCGCTTTTGGTCGTCTGCGATGAGCTTTCCGATCCGCACAACCTCGGCGCGATCCTGAGGACCGCCGAATGCGCGGGAGCGCACGGGGTAATCATTCCGAAACGGCGCAGCGTGGGGCTGACTGCCGTGGTCGGCAAGGCATCTGCGGGTGCGATCGAGTATATGCCCGTGGCGCGTGTGAGCAATATTGCCGCCACCCTGCGGGAGCTGAAGCAGCGGGGCGTGTGGATTTTCGGCACGGCTGCCGAGGGCGCGACAAAGCTGTATGAAGCCGACCTGACCCTGCCTGCCGCCATTGTGATCGGCAATGAGGGTGTCGGTATGAGCCGCATCGTCGCAGAGCAGTGTGATTTTAAGGTGAGTATTCCCATGAAGGGACGCATCTCCTCGCTGAACGCCTCCGCCGCTGCCGCTATTTTACTTTACGAATCCGTCCGACAGAGAGGATGAGCTTATGGAACGACGCGAGCCGGAACAATTGAATCAAGCGGACGCGCCGGAGGAATATCGGCTCGATGATATCCTGCGCGAGTTCGGCGCGGGTGCGGAGGAGCCGAAGAAAAGCGTAAGCTCGGACACAATGACCTTCCAACCCATCCGCTCTGCGCCCGTTGACCCGCAGCTCGACGCGCCGACCAAGACGGCGGAGCCAAAAAAGAGCAGACCGTCAAGGGAGAAACGCAAAGAGTCTGCGCCGGGGCCGGAGAAGCCGAAGCAGGCGGAAAGGGAAGCGGTGCAGCCGCCGACGACGCGGAAGGAACCGCCCGCGCAGGAGGAACCGCAGGAAAAGCCGAAGAAGCGGGCGAAGGTACCGGCGGAGAAGGCGCAACGCCGAGAGACGAAAAGGTCTGCCGAGACGCCGCCGAAGGTGCGGATCGCGGTGCCGGAGGCAGCGCCGAAGCCGCAGGAGCTGCTGCGCCGATGCAAAGACGGCTCCGGCACGCAACGTCTGCGCCTGCTTTTTCTTGGAATCGTCACCTTGCTACAACTGCTTTTGCTGGTCTGCGCGGATCCGAAGTGGAATTTTCTGCCGTTTTCCGCGTCGGGAATCGGCTGGTGCTCCTTGGCGCTGGGCGTGCTTTCACTGGCAGCTTCCTATGATGTCCTGCTCGAGGGCGTGCGTGACCTTTTGCGCCTGCGCGTGAGCCTGAATACCCTTGCCATTCCGGTGAGCCTGCTGACGCTGCTCCACGCGGTACAGGTGCTGCCGCAGGATGGGCAGACTTACTGTCCCGTGCTTTCACTGCTGCTGTTCTTCCTGCTCCGGGCGCTCGCGGCGCAGCGCAGAGCGATGTTTTATACACTGCGCACCGTCTGCTCGTTTGATACGCCAATGGGCATTTTTGAGACGCCGCAGCGACCCGCCTCTCTGCGCCGTGATACGGCAGATACCGAGGACTTTATGCGCGCTTTGCTCCGACCCGACCTCACGCAGAATATAATGCGCGTATATGCGCTGGTGATGCTGCCCTTGACGGGCGTGCTGGCGTATTTGCTCAGCGTCCGCAGCACCTGCGGCTTTGTGCAGGCTTGGCTGCTGCTCCTTCTCGGCGCGATCCCCTTTGCGGGTGCGCTCTGCTTTGCGAAGCCCTTTGCGGCGTTGGCAAAACGCCTTGCCGCCTTCGGGGGCGCGCTCTGCGGCTGGCACGGCGCGAAAGCCTTCAACGGCAAGCATACGATCATCCTGCGCGACGAGGATATTTTCCCGCGCTCGCACATCTCTTCGAACGGCATGAAGCTCTTCGGAACGCATACCGCGCCCCGCGTGATCGCCTTTGCCCTCGCCGCGTTGGAGGCGGAGGACAGCCCGCTGACGGAGCTGTTTGAAACGCTTCTGCGTTCGCAAAACGGCAGGCGCTGGCATGCCGCGAAATCCCGCATTTATGACAATAACGGCATCGGCGCGGAGGTCATGGGCGAGGTCGTGCTGGTGGGCACGCTTGCCTTTATGCGCAGCATGGGCGTGCATATGCCCGCAGGCACACGCGTGCGGCAGGCGGTCTATGTGTCCGTCGGCGGCGAGTTGGCGGGGATCTTTGCCATCAAATATAAGCCGTCGCCCTCGACGAAAAAGGGACTGCGCGATGTGCTGGCAAACCGCAATTTCTCCGTTGTGCTGGCAACGCGGGACTTCTTGATTACCCCGGAGCTGATCGCTTCCAAATATGATGTGCAGACGCAGACGATGGTATTCCCGACCTTCCCCGAACGTCTCCGCCTCTCGGCAAGCGATTCGCATGAGACGGATGCACAGGGCGCGCTGATCGCAAAGGATACCTTTGGCGCGTTTGCCTCGACGGCAGCGGCGGGACGCACCCTGCACAGCGCGACGCTTTTGTCCCTTACCCTCTGCCTGCTGGCGGGGATCGGCGGCTTGCTTGTGTGCGCGCTGCTGATTGCGTGGAATTCCGTGGAGACCGCTTCGCCGCTGCATCTTGCCGCGTTCCAGCTCGTCTGGGCGTGCCTAAATGCGCTCTTTACCTTCGTACTGCTTCGATTTTGACCGTTTTTGCACTTTCTCACAAAAACCGCGCAAATTATTCTGATTTTTTTGTATTTGTCATTGCAATCTCGTTTTCCATCGTGTATAATAAAACTAATTGTGGCAACGAATGTTATGCCGCCCGCAGTCCTTTCCCGACTGCACAGAAAGGAGAATTTCAACACTATGTACACTGCGAAGGACATCCGCAATATTGCGCTGCTCGGTCACGGCGGCGACGGCAAATCCGCCCTGTGTGAGAGTTTGCTCTTCCTGACGAAGGCAATCACCCGTCTCGGCAAACGCGCCGACGGAACCACCGTCTCCGACTTTGACGACGAAGAGAAGAAGAGACAGTATTCCATCAAGACCTCCGTTATCCCCGTGGAGTACGCGGGCTGTAAGATCAATGTGCTGGATAACCCCGGCTATTTTGATTTCGCTGCTGAGGTCGTGCAGTCCCTGCGCGTCGCGGACGCGGGCTTGATCTGCCTGACTGCAAAGTCCGGCATCGCTGTCGGCACTGAAAAGGGTTGGAAGTCCCTTGCGGATGCGAATTTGCCCGCAATGTTCTATGTTTCCAAGCTCGACGAAGAGCACGCGAATTTCTTCGGCACCTTTGATGCCATCCGCAACACCTTCGGCGCTTCCGCCATTCCCTTCACCTTCCCGATCCTGAACGGCGAGCAGGCGGTCGGCGTGGTCGATCTGATCGCGAAGAAGGCTTACGACGTCAGCGGCAAGGAGATCGCCCTGCCCGCAGACGCGGAGGAAAAGATCGAAGAATACATGGCAGAGCTGAATGAGCAGGTCGCGGAGACCGACGAAGCCCTCATGGAGAAGTTCTTCATGGAGGAGCCGTTCACCGAGGAAGAGCTCATCAAGGGCATTAAGGACGGCATCCGTCAGCGCACGGTCACGCCGGTGTTCTGCGGTTGCGCGATGAACGGTCTCGGCACGACCCGTCTGCTGGAGAACATCAAGAAGTTTGCGCCCTCTCCCCTCGAAGGCAAGCCCGTTGTTACCGTCGATGAGGACGGCAATGAGTCTGAGCTGGCACTTGATCCCGCAGGCAGCCCGATGGCGTTCGTGTTCAACACCATGGCAGATCAGTACGGCAAGAACTCCTACTTCAAGGTCATCTCCGGCGACATTGAGGATACCTTGACCGTTGTCAATGCCCGCACCGGCGACAACGAAAAGCTTGGCAACACCTTCTTCCCGAAGGGCAAGGACAATGTCAAGACCTCGAAGGTCTGCTGCGGTGACATCGGCGTATTCACCAAGCTTGCCTCTGTCCGCACCGGCGACACACTCGGTCTTGCGGGCAAGGTCGTCACCGTGAAGCCCATGACCTACGCGGAGCCCTGCTACCGCATGGCGATCTACGCCAAGACGAAGGGGCAGGAGGATAAGGTTGCGTCCGGTCTGGTCAAGCTGAACGAGGAGGATGCCTCCTTCACCTACGGCAACGATCCCGAGACGAAGGAAATGATCATCGCGGGCGTCTGCGATATCCACCTGAGCGTTATCATCTCCAAGCTGCTGAGCAAGTATAAGGTCGAGGCGGAGCTGCGTCCTGCGAAGATTGCTTACCGCGAGACCATTAAGAAAAAGGTTGAGGTTCACGGCCGTCACAAGAAGCAGTCCGGCGGTCACGGTCAGTTCGGTGATGTTTACATCCGCTTTGAGCCGCAGAGTGAGACAGAGGATATGATCTTTGCCGACGAGACGGTCGGCGGCTGCGTGCCGAAGAACTTCATCCCCTCGGTTGAAAAGGGTCTGCGCAACTGCATCGGTAAGGGTGTTTTGGCGGGCTATCCCGTCGTGTTCCTGAAGTCCACGCTGTACTTCGGCTCTTACCATCCCGTTGACTCCTCCGATATGGCGTTCCAGACCGCTGCGGGCATTGCCTATAAGGAAGGTCTGCCCACCGCCGCGCCGACGCTCCTCGAGCCGATCGGCGAGCTGAAGGTTTTCATCCCCGATGCCAACATGGGCGACATCATCGGCGACCTCAACAAGCGCCGCGGCCGTGTCATGGGCATGAATCCCGATCCCGAGAATCGTGGCTGGCAGATCGTTGACGCGGAAGTGCCCATCGGCGAGATGAGCAGCTACGCCATTGACCTCCGTTCCATGACGCAGGGCAGAGGCGCCTACTCCCTCAAGTTCGTCCGTTACGAGGAAGTCCCGCAGATGAATCAGGCAAAGATCATCGAGGACGCCAAGAAGAACGAGGAAGAATAATTCACCTTTTACAGCGGGTGCCGCGAGGCATCCGCTGTTTTTGGAGGAAAAAATGAACAAATATGAATGGTTGGACGCGTATCTGCTGGATAAGGCAGGTGCGGTGAAGGATTATAAGCTTGAATGGCAGTGGTGGCGCTATCAGGTCGGCGGGAAGCTGTTCGCGGCGACCTGCCAGCCGGGACCGGAGCACAAGGGCTACGACTGCCGCGAGCTGCTGACACTCAAATGCGACCCGCTTCGCGCAGAGCTGCTGCGCGGGGAGTTTCCCGATATTATTCCCGGCTTTTACTGCGACAAGCGGCACTGGATCTCCGTTTTTCTCGACGGCGAAGTGCCGGCGGATGTGCTGCGGGATCTCTGCGACAGCTCTTATCGGCTGGTGTTTGAGAAGCTGACAAAGAAGCTTCAAAGGGAGATCACGGAACAGCAATAATACTGCTTCCCGGGTCGCTTGATGTCATATTGACCACCAGTGGAAAAGAAGCTTTTTCATTGGTGGCACAACACCGGTCTGGGTTGCAGATAAGAACACACGCAAGAATGCAATTGCACGGATGATCAGAAGCTTCGGCTTCCTTAGCTCGCGGCAGAAGGAGCTTGTTTGGAGCCGGTATCATACCAAAGGAAGTTGGAGAGACCCCTTCCCGGAATAAGACAGAATACCGCAGTATGCAAAAGCGGAGGGTCGAACCCCTCCGCTTTGCTCTTTTGGCTTTATTTGCGTTGTAATACTGAACACCGATTAAAATATTCATTTCAATCGGTTTTCAACGCCGTACCGGCGTTGCATT
>JAEDOK010000030.1 GCA_016302005.1 Oscillospiraceae bacterium
AGATCTGCAAGGAGCAGCCGCTATTCCTGATCAGCAACTGCAGCCCGGAGTATCTCCGCGCGTTTTTTGACGCGCACGGGCTGGGCGCGTATTTCCGCGACAGCGCGTGCTGCGTGAACGAGAACACGACTAAGGCCGGGAATATTTCTGCCATGTGTAACAAATACGGCCTTCGCGCACCTGTCTATGTCGGCGATACGATCATGGATTACAGGGCGGCGACGGAGGCCGGATGCGATTTCATCTTTGCGGCCTATGGCTTCGGCGAAGTGCCGCAGGCACGCTGGCAGATCGGCAGCTTTGGCGAGCTGAAAACGCTTCTGCCGACGATTGACATTTGACCTCGGAGGGACTGCTATGAATCAAGAAACCGAGCGCATTGCGGAGCTGTTCCGCGATGGCGAGTACAACGAGATCATTGCGCTTTTCCCGGCGGAAGAGCCGTGGGAGGAACCGCTGTTCGGCATCTACCGAATCGCTGCGCAATACCTCGGCACGATGCCTGCCACGCGCGAAGGCCTTGAAGAAACATGGCAGTCTTTCAAAACGCTGCTGCTGCAACAGCGGGCGAGTGCCGACGATGACGCGTTTTTGCCGTTTGCGCAGACAGTGCAGGAGCTTCTGACGCTGTGCGCAACGACGCTGTACCGCACCTGCAACGACCGGCTGAAGCTGGAATATGCGCTTCTGCAGAAGGATGTCAGCTTTGAAAAGAAGGAATACGTTATCGACCGGATGCGCGAGCTTTTGCTTGGTGCTGACGTCGATTTCGGCGCGATCTTACGGATACTGGATGAGTATTCCGCAATCATCGCGCAGGAGGAGCTTTCCGGCGCGTCGGAGGCGTTCTTCCTCGGTTATCTGCGGCTGCTGCAAAACGCGGCCCAGATCGCGGAGGACAACAGCCTTCTGGAACAGTTCCCGCCGCTTCGCCTGGCGCGCCTTTCCTGCCGCCTGCCGCTGCGCGAGGATATGACAGAGGCGCTGGAAAAACGGAAGGAGCTGCTTGAGCTGACCTTGCAGGGCGATGAGGCCCTGAAGGATTGGTCGTTCTTTGCGCCTTACGCGGAAAGTGCGGGGATCTCGCGCGAAACCCTGGAAAAGGCGCAGAGGAAGCGCAAGCGCATCGAGCGTCTGAAATTCTGGAAGAAAAAGAAATAAACCCTATGCACCACCGAGGGGTGTGCTTTCGGCCTGAATGCACACCCCTCGGTGGTGCTTTGCATTTTACGAATTTGATTTGCATAAAACCCAAGCCTTGACAAATCTTCCTCGTGCTACGATAATGGATATAGAGTGAATAAGAAACACATCGAGAGGAGGCTTCCGCGTGCGAAACAGCAGAAAGACAAGAGTGCTGAATTGTGTCTGCGTTGCGTTGGTGCTTCTGTCGGGTGTGGTGCGGCTGCTGATGCAGGATGTGGAGGCCGTCTCGTACAATTCGCTCATCTACACGCTCTTTACCGCTGCCGCGGTGATTTGGATCAGTCAGCTTCAGCGGCGTCTGCTGCGAACGGAGACCCGGCGGAATCTGATCGCGGTTGGCATTTTTGCGATCCTTTGGATGATGCTGCGGACGGTGAAATACCTTTTTACGCCCTACAGTTCCGCGGCGGAGCGTTATTGCTGGTATCTGTACTACCTGCCGCAGACGTTTATCCTGCTGCCGATGCTCTATTCCGCGCTGCAGATCGGCAGAGCGCCCGACCAACAGCTTGATCGGCGCTGGCGGCTGCTCTATCTTCCTGCGACCGCGCTGGTGCTGGGCATTTTGACGAACGACCTGCATCAGCTTGCGTTTCGCTTCCCGGAGGGAAGACCCTGGACGGATTCGACTTATGAGCACGGTGTGCTGTATTACGCGTCGATCATCTGGATGGCTCTGCTTTTTATTGTGATTGTCGTCATTGCGCTGCGCCGCTGCGCCGTGCATGGCAACCGGAAAAAGCTGTGGATGCCGCTTGCGCCGCTGGCGTTTGGCCTGTTCTGCTTTCTCAGCTTCTTTATCTGGGACAACGGCGGCGTCCTTTCGGCTTTTAAGGTGCCGGAAATACTCTGCTTTACCGATTGCGCCTTTATGGAATGTCTGCTCCTGGCCGGTCTGCTGCCTTCCAACGACAGCTACGACGAGCTTTGGAACGCATCGTCCATCGGCGCGGGCATCATGGCAGGCAGCGGCGAAATGCGTAGAAGTGCGATGCAGACGATCACGGTAAGCCCGGCACAGGTGCGACAGGCAGAGCGTGAGGAGGTCTTGCTGCAAGACGGCGGCATCGCCCTCAGAAGCCACAGGATCCACGGCGGCTTCGGCTTCTGGATGAAGGACGTCTCCGAGATCGACCGCCTGAACCGCGAGCTTTCGGAGCTTGGCGATGTGCTGGCGGAGGAAAACGCCATGCTCGATGCGGAAAACCGCCTCGCAGAGGAACGCGTGCGCATGGAGCAGAAAAGCCGCCTTTATGACGGCGTTGCGCAAGGCGTTAAGCCGCAGCTCGACAGGATCAACGAGCTGCTCGATACCGTCGGGCAGGAGGAAACGGCATTCCAGCGGACGATGAAATATGCCTGTATTCTGAACGCCTACGTCAAACGGTACTCCAATCTCCTGCTTCTGTACCATCAGAACGAACGGCTCGACAGCGGCGAGCTTTGCCTTGCGATCGGCGAGTCCGTGGAGTATCTGCGCCTTTACGGCGCGGAAGCGCACGCGGAATTCCGTGGGCAGGGGAGCGTTTCGGGGGAAAAGCTTCTTGCCGCCTATGCGGTCTTTGAAGCGGCTCTGGAAGCGGCGCTTCCGAAGGTTGACGCGGTGCTCGTTACGCTGACGATCACGGAAGGGATGTTGGAGCTGCGCATGGAGCTGAGCGCACCGAGCCGCCTTCTGACGCAGGAGGAAGCGGAAAAATCGCTGGGTCTTCCCCATGCGACGGTGAAGGTGGAGGCAGAAGATACGGCAGAGTATCTCACCCTCCTGATCCCGATGGGAGGTGCGGCCGGATGATGCAATATGGAACGTTAAGCGCTGCGGTGCAGGGCGTATTCGGCGTGCTTGCGCTTCTTTTGATGGCCTTAGCGGTCTATGTCCTTGTTGCAGCGTTCTCCCTGCGTCTGCGCACGCTGCTGCGTGTGTGTGCCGCTTTTCTGGCGGCTGCTTCGGTGCTTCTGCTGCAAGGGATCGGGGATGTGGCATGCTGTTCGATCGGTGAAGTTGCACCGATTTATTTCGCGCGGTTTACGGGGCGGCTGCCTGTGGCCGTCGTTGCGCTCGCTCTTGCGCTGCTTGGCGCAGCGGAGGCGGGTTTTCTGTGGCAGCTGAAGAAGATCCGGACGACAATGCTCACGCCGATGTCCGCAAAGGAGAGCCTCGACGCCCTGCCGGACGGGATCTGCTTTTATATGCCTGACGGACAGCCGCTGCTTGTGAACAGGCAGATGAACCGTATCTGTGCGGAGCTTTTTGGCACGGAGGTGCTGAATGCGGCAGATTTTTGGCGCAGACTGCAAGGCGGCATGGGAAATGCAGTGTACTTGCGGACGGAGCCGACGCTTCGTCTTCGAACAAAGAATGATAAAGTCTGGGATTTTCGCCTCCGGACGCTGAGGATCAGAAATGCAACGGTGCAGGAGCTGGTTGCCTGCGATGTGACAACGCTCTGCCGTCTGGGAGAAGAGCTGGACGCAAGAAACCGTGATCTCAGGCAGATCAACGAACGTCTGCGCCGTTATGGTTATGAAGCGGAGAAAAGCGCGATGGAGCACGAGCTCCTCACGGCGAAGATCTGCGTGCATGATAATGTCGGACGGTCGCTGCTTGCGTTCCGTTCCTATTTGGAGCAGCCGCCTGCGGAGCGAAAGCGAGAGGAGCTTCTGCTCCTGTGGCGGCACACCGTGGCGGTGCTGCGTAATGAGGCGGAACCTGTGAAAAAGAGCAATGACTGGGAGCTGCTTCAGGAAGCGGCACGGTCTGTGGACGTGTCGATCGTGATAAACGGCACGCTGCCGGATGAGCAACGTGAACGGGCCGTCGTCATTATGGCGCTGCACGAGTGCCTGACAAATACGGTCAAGCACGCGAAGGGAAACAAGCTCTTTTTATCGCTCTGCGCGGAGGAGGACGCACTGACGGCAGAGCTGCGCAACAACGGCGCACCGCCTGCGGGAGAGCTGCAGGAGACCGGGGGACTGAGGAATCTGCGCCGTGCAGCAGAAAAGGCCGGCGGATGCATGACGATTGCATCCGAACCTTGCTTTGTGCTTCGGCTCGTGCTTCCGAGAGGGGAGAAGGAACTATGGCAAAAAAGAAAGTAATGATCGTGGACGATCAATTCGTATCGCGCCGGCTCTTTGAGATGTATGTCAAAGCCTCCGAACAATACGAAACGGTCTACGCGGTCGAATCGGCGGCCTTTGCCGATACCTACGTACTGAAAAACCACATTGATCTTGTGCTGATGGACATTCTCATGGCGGACGGCTCAAACGGGTTGGAGGCCGCTGCGCGGATCAAGAAAAACTGCCCGGAGGTGAAGATCATTGCCGTGACCTCGATGCCAGAGGCTTCGTGGCTGAAAAAAGCAAGGGAATGCGGCATCGAGAGCTTCTGGTACAAGGAAGCCTCGAAGGCGACGATCCTGGATGTGATGGATCGGACAATGGCGGGGGAATCGGTCTATCCGGACGCTGCGCCGCCAGTCATGCTCGGCCTTGCCAGCAGCGCGGAATTGACGGAGCGTGAGCTGGAGGTCTTGCGGATCATGACCACCGGGGCCTCCAATGCTGCGATCGCAAAGCAGCTCGGTATTTCGGAGAGCACCGTGAAGAACCATATCCATCATATGCTGGAAAAGACCGGCTGCCAGAGCCGGACGGCGCTTGCGATCCAAGCTAGAGTCAGCGGCATTGTTGTCAGCATGGACTGACCGCTGCCCGGCAAACAACACTTTTCCGCACGCCCATGTATAGATCTTTCGATTCATGCGGGGAGGAACAAAAATCTGTATAATTATTTGGTGAACGATATTTCATCGCTGCGCGGGGGAACCCGGGCGGTATGAGCGGAGGCTCGATATGAGACGTTTTTTTCTCGTTTTCCTTTGTCTTACACTGGTTCTCTCCTGCGCGGGATGCAGCACGCAAAAGGAAGAGCGGCCCACCACGTTGACCATTTGGCACGTCTATGGCGGTCAGACCGACTCGCCGCTGAATGACCTCATCGAAGAATTCAACCAGACAGAGGGAAAAAAGCACAATATCACGATCAAAGTGACCTCTGTGACCAACACGAATACCATTCACGAGGGCGTCCTTGCCGCCGCAAACCAAGATCCGGGCGCTTCGGAGCTTCCCGATATGTTCATTTCCTATCCGAAAACCGTGCTTGCAATGCCGGATGAGAGCATTTTGGTGGACTACCGCGATTATTTCACGGAGGAGGAGCTGTCTGCGTTCATCCCGGCTTTTCTGGAAGAGGGTACGATCCATGACCGGCTGACGATCCTGCCTGTTGCAAAGTCTACGGAGATCATGTTCATCAACAAGACGCTGTTTGACCGCTTTGCTGCGGAAACCGGTGCTTCGGTCGAGGATCTCGCAACTTGGGAAGGCCTTTATGCGACTGCCGCGCGATATGCCGAGTGGAGCGGCGGCAAGACCTTCTTTGTGCATGACTATCACTTTAACTATTTTCAGGTCGCGGTGGAGTCTCTGGGGGAGTCGTTCTTTGACGAGAGCGGCATTGCCTTTGGCCCTGCGTTTTCCAAGGCCTGGGCGCCCTACGCTGAGGCTGCGCTGCAGGGCGGCGTGTGGCTCTACGGCGGCTACGCCACGGAGCCGCTGCGCACGGGTGACGCCGTTGTCTCCGTTGCTTCCTCGGCAAGCGTGCTCTATTATTCCGACCTTGTGACTTATCCCGACAATACCTCGGAAAAAATCGAATTCATTGCGCGGCCCTGCCCGGTTTTTGAAGGCGCGGAAAAGCTCGTCATGCAGCGCGGTGCCGGCATCTGCACCGTAAAATCCACGCCGGAGCGCGAAAAAGCGGCGATGGTATTCCTGAAATGGCTGACTGCACCGGAGCAGAATGTCGAGCTTGTGACGAAGCTGGGCTATATGCCCGTGACGCAGGAGGCGTTTGACACCTATCTGCCGCAGGCGATCGAAAAGCTGGCAGATCCGAAATACCGCGAGCTGTACCGCGCATTTTTACAGACGCAGGAGGAATATACCTTCTATACAGCGCCGCAGAGGGAGGACTACCTTTCCGTTGAAACTTCCTTTGAAGATCAGGTGCGTCTTTTGCTGAGCGCAGCACAAAAGAATCTCACACCGGAAGATGACCTGACTGCGACGGCGTTTTCCGTGCTGCAGCAGTTGAAGGACTATTACGGACGCTGACACATAAGGCGGAACGCCTGAGCAGAAGGGAGGCAGAAAGGAGTGCGGAGACGGATGAGCAGGATCAAAGAGATCGTTCGGCTGACCGCTCAGATCAAAACGCAGAGCGTCAGTATGCAGCGACGGCTGCTGCTCTACTGGTTCTCCATGCTTCTGGCCATCGGCGCAGTGCTGGTACTGATCTTAAGCGTTGCCGGCGTGTTCAGCAACGAATCGGAAAAGGCGCACGAAAGCCTGCAGCTCCAGTTAAACAACGCAAAGCTGCAAATTTCGCAGCATATAGAGTCACTGGAGGCTTACGGCATCGCGCTGTCCGAGCAGATCAGCCGGGAGCTTGACACCACGCTGACGGCGAACGGTCTGACGGTCGATGACCTGAACGACAACCCGGAGCTGCTGCTGACGCTGCAAAAAAACCTGATGCCGCGCCTGTGCACGACCTTGCAGATCTCACGATCCAGCGGCGCATATCTGGTGCTGAACGCGACGACCAATACGCACTCTGACAAGGCGTCGCACTCCGCCACCGGTATTTATGTGCGCTATGCGAATTTTCATGCAAAAGGTACGGCTGATCAGGATATTGTGTTCTTTCGCGGGATCCCTGATATTGCGCGTGCGGAGCGGCTGGAGCTGCACAACCGCTGGAATTTGGAGTTTGACACCGACCTGTTTCCCGGCTACTATGCGTGGATGCAGACGGAAGTCGGGCGTCTGGCGGATGCCTGCTGCTGGACGGAGCGCTTCCGCCTGACGGACACCTGGGAGGATGTCCGCCTGCTATGCGTCCCGATCAAGGATAATACGGGGAAGGTCTGCGGGCTGTGCGGCTTGGAGCTGTCCTCGCTCTACTGCTATCTTTCCTATCCCGAAATGGACAGCTCGTTCGGGCCGATGATCACGGTACTCGCACCGATCCGGAACGGAAGGCTGTATTTGAGCAAGGGCATGACCGGCAGCGCGGACAGCACCTTCCTGGCGGAGGCCGAAACGCTCAGCATCCGGCAGGAGCGCTATTTCAATGTCTACTCCAACGGCAGCGACAGCTATATCGGGTTGGATTGCGAGGTCAGCATACGCGGCGCGGACGGAAACGACCTGACCCTTGCGGTTCTGATCCCGGAAAGCACCTTCGACGCAAGCCGCACTTCCGGCAGAGTGCTGCTGATCTGCTGCTCTCTGGCACTCGCCGTGCTGACGCTCTGCCTTTCCGTGTTCCTGTCCAAGCGGTTTGTCCAGCCGATCCTGCAAACCATTCAGGCCATCCGTTCGGAGAAGGTTCCCGACGGCGCCGAAACGGGCATCTCGGAACTGGATGAGCTGATGGCGTTTTTCTGCTCTAGGTCGAATGATAAGCTGCTGCAAAAGAACGGTGCGCTTCCGCCCAATATCGAAGAATTGTTTCAGACCCTCGCGGAGCGGGCGAAGACCCTTTCCACGGCTGAGCGTGCCATTTTGAACTACTATGTCGAGGGACACGAGATCACGGAGATCCCGGAGCTTGCCTTTGTGAGTATTCACACCGTTAAGAAACACAATTCGAACATTTATCAAAAGCTGGGCATATCCTCCCGCGATGAGCTGATGCTGTACATCGACCTGTTCCGCCGCCTCGGGCGGCTGAATGAGCTGACGGATCCTGCGTGATTCCTTGCTGCCGCGCACGATCAGAATACGCGTGGCTGCTTGCGTATTATGCAATATACACAATTTTCATAATGAACTTTGTGCTAACTGCACTTATCCTTGGGCTACTTCTGCAAAAAGTAGCCTTGAAGCTATAGATTTTTGGAAAATTCTACTGTATAATGGCAGTGTACGAAGCGCAAAGGAGGCGAACGGCATTGAGAGGGATCATTGCGGCGATGCTCAGGGACTGCTCCACGCGGGAGACCTTTTGCTTCTCTGTTTCCTGCGCCGAATGCGGTCTCGTCTGGAACAGCAGAAAGACCGGCTTTTCCAAGGCGGGCATTTTGCCGCAGAGTGACGGCAAGCGCATCGTGTTTGACGCCCTCTATCAGAAGGAACGCGAAAGAGCGCGTAACACGGCGATCAGAGAGGCAACGGAAAACTTCAACCGCTGTCCCATCTGTCACAGAATGGTATGCAATCGGTGCTTCCTGATCTGCGAGGACCTGGATATGTGCGTTCTCTGTGCTTCTCAACTGAATGAGCACGGAGCTCCGGTCATGCCGCCTCGAGTCGAGGCAGTCATATAAAATAAAAGGATGAAAAAAACATGAAAAAGTATTTCAAAAAGGGATTTGCATTTCTGCTTGCGGCGGTTCTTTGCCTGACGGTATTTACCGCGTGCGGAAAAGACGAAGCTCCGGAAACTCCGGAGGGGGTAAAAGGCGAGACTTTTGAGACCGAGATGCTCAGCGCGCTGGTCCCCGACGGCTGGAAGGCTTTCCAGGGAGCGGACTCTTTTGATGAATATGAAGGCGAGTACGACCCGACGACGCTGAACATTATCAAGGGCGGCGAATCGGATTGGGATATGTTCACTAAGCCCTATATCCAGGTAAAATACTATCCCGACAACTTGATGTACGTTGCCAAGGACTGGTACGACAATGTGGTTGATCTTGAGCCAATGAAGCTCGGCGGCTACACCTGGAACGCCTTTACCGGTTCGAGCTTTGACTATCCTGTCGCCGTGCTCTGGACGGAGGGCGACGTGCAGATTCAGATCACTGTGATGCTTGAAGTCGAGGGCAACAAGATCTCTCTCGACGACGTGGATGTGCAGGCGATCATCGAAAGCGTACAGATTAAATAAACAACCGTATACATAAGGGAGGAAATACGGATGGGCCTTTTCGGAAAGCTGTTTGAAAAGAAGAACTGCGACATTTGCGGCGGCGAGATCGGCCTGTTAGGCAACCGGAAGCTCGAAGACGGCAATCTCTGTAAGGAATGCGCCAAGAAGCTCTCACCGTGGTTCTCTGACCGCCGGCGGAGTACGGTTGCTGAAATCCGCGCCCAGCTTGACTATCGTGAGGCAAACCGCGCGGAAGTGGAGCAATTCCAAGTCACCCGGACACTTGGTATGGACACGAAGGTGCTGCTGGATGAGGATGCCGGAAAATTCCTCGTGACCTCGGCACCGCGGTGGAAAGAGGCCAACCCCGATGTGCTGGATTTTTCACAGGTGACCGGCTGCGATGTGGACGTTGAGGAGAGCAAATCCGAGGAAAAGCGCAAGCTGCCCGACGGAAAGGAAGTCAGCTACAACCCGCCGCGCTACCATTATTCCTATGAGTTCTGGATCGAGATCCACGTCAACAGCCCGTGGTTCGACAAGATCCGCTTCCGCCTCGGCAGAGACGTTGAGATCGACACCGCAGGCGCACGCTTTGCGGGCAATCTGAATCCGCGCACGGATCGGGAATACCAGGAGCGTGAGCGCATGGCGAACGAGATCCGCACCGCACTGACGCAGGTGCGCCGTCAGGTCCGCAGGGAGGCGGAGGCTGCCGCTGCGCCGAAGCAGGTCGTGACCTGCCCGTGGTGCGGCGCGACCACGACGCCGGATGAATCCGGTCGCTGCGAGTTCTGCGGCGGCTCAGTAAATCATTAACGGAGATCCATGCGGATCCCCTTAAGAAACGCAAGAGCATCTTTCTGTGTTTATCCGCTGCGGCGGTAGACAATAAAAAAAGGAGGTACATTGAAAATGGAACAGACTACACCAAAGGGCGCAGGATTCCTGAAGGTAACCGGCATCCTCATGATCATCGGCGGAGGCATTTCTCTGATCGTTGCTATTACTGCACTGCTGGGCATTGCGGCGCTGGCACTGATGGGAGCTTCTTCCGGCATGCTGTATGCGGCGGGTGCGCTCACTCTTATCAGTGCGGTTGCGGAGCTGGTGGCAGGCATTATCGGCGTTGTCAATGCGAAGAGCGCTGAAAAGGCCGGCTTATGCATGGCATGGGGCATTGTTGTTGCGGTGCTGTGCGTTGCTGGTTGCATTCTCACTGTTGTCGGCGGCAGTGACTTCCCTGTGTTCTCGCTGATTCTCGGTCTTGTGCTGCCTGTGCTGTTTATGATCGGTGCAGCGAAGAATAAGCAATCCTGATTGAGGCATATGGGCGGCAGTAAGTTGCCGCCCATTGTTACTACGGAGGAAAAATGAAAAAACTAATTGCGTTATTTCTTGCATTCGTTATGGTGTTTACGCTCGTCGGCTGTGGCGGAGGAAAGGACAAGGATGATCCGAACCTCGGCAAGTATTATGGCACGACGGTCGAGGCTTTGGGCACGACCATGAATATGTCGGAGATCTACGAGGGCGAGTGCTACATAGAGCTGAAATCCGGAAATAAGTGCGTGATGACCGTTGACGGCGACGCCGCAGACGGCGAGTGGAAGCTCGACGGCGAAGAACTCACCATCACCATTGAAGGCGTCAAATGTCCGGGAACCCTGAAGGACGGCGTGATCGTGATCGACTTTATGGAGATTGGAATGCCGATGACCTTCGTCAAGGACGGCGCCTCCGCGCCGAAGCCAACGCAGAACACGGACATTGAACTGCCCACCGAACCGACAACAGAATCCACAGACCCTGTCAGCGCTTATTGGGAAGGCGACTGGTACGGCTGGTGGGTCGTGCCGAATGCAGGCGGCAATTATTCCGAATGGATCGACTGCTATTGGGACGCCTGTGCCACTGTTTCTTCCTATATTGACGGCACCGGCAATATTACCATCTGGGACGAGGACTGTGCCGAGGATGAATGTATCATCGACATAGACGTGACCTTTGGCGCAGGCACCACGGAAAATGGCTGCATGATGTCCGAGTCCGGCAGCTTCTGGGATTGCGAGATCGGCCATGCCGACTGGATCGTCGATCCGGGCGCATCTGCCGTCAGTTCGGTCGATCACATGATCTGCATCGAGGGCACCTATTCCGACCCGCTCGATGACGAAGACAATTGGTTTGACTATGTTTTCTATCTCCGTCCGTGGGGAATGGACTGGGAGGATGTCCGCTATGTGACGGATCTTCCTTATGAGGACATGATGCCGAAGTATTATGATACATGGTATCTGCCGCTGATCGAAGCGGGGGCTACTTCTGCACCTGCTGCGATCAACACCTCTGACGTGCCGAGCGGCGGCGGGTCCGAAAACGGCAGCGAAGAGCCGGGCGCACCTATTTTCGGCGATGCGATCTATGATTACAACGGAAAAGGCGCGATCGAGTTCCTTTATTCGTCTGACGTTTTCACTTTTGATAATTCCTTTGGCATCGACGCGCTGGAAAACGCTGACAGATCTCTGCGCATGACCTTCTTTGCCGACCGGACGGAAGAGGATATGCAGATCACGCTGGAGAACTATGAGAGCTATTCCGATTACGAGGACTATTCAATACAGAACGTGATGATCGCCGGCTATGAGGCCGTCCAGGTCACCTATAACTGCTGGGGCGACTACTATGTGGATACCTACATCAAATTCGGCGACGATGCCGGGGAGTATTGCGGCATCAGCATCAGCGTCTGCTCGTATAACAGCTTTGACGACTGCCGCTCGTCGGCGGTCGAGTCGGTTCTCTACTCGATCCACGTCATAAAATAACAACGGGTATTCAGGCGCAGCGGCGTAACGCCGCCGCCCCGACAGCCATATTTTGAGGAATGGGGGATTCATATGAAAAGAGCGCTTGCGTTGCTCCTTTCGCTGCTCATACTCCTGTCGCTGACGGCGTGCAAAAAGGGAGATACCGGGAGAACGCCCTTCGGCGATGCCGTTTTTGCGCCGGACGGAGACTCGAAGGAGAAGGAACCAATCGGTGGGGATCAGGTGATGCAGACGGCGCCGCCGACGGTAGAACCGATGACCTTGCCGACCGTGCAGACGGAGGAGCCGGGCATTAACGCCGAGGATCTGATTTACGAGAGCTACAGCGATGCCGGAGAATATGAGCTGAGCTACGAAGACGGCGCGACGGATATTTTCTACTACAGCTTCCACCTGCCGCACATCAGCGAATCGACACAGGGCGCCAGAGAGATCAACCGCTCGATCGACGAGCACTTCGGCGCACTTATCGAGCAGGAGTATACTATCATGGCGGAGGAATGGTTTCC
This sequence comes from Oscillospiraceae bacterium, assembly GCA_016302005.1. The sequence goes on from JAEDOK010000030.1 coordinate 12,501, forward strand.
GAACTATGGCATCGTGAACTGGTATGCTACGTTCTATCAGGAGCTTCTGGTTATTGTCATTACGGCGGAAAGCCTGATGGAATTCTCTGATTACGGCGTGTACTGCTATAACGTGACGACGGGCGAATGGCTGCAGGGCAGTTCGCTCTTGGAATACCTGTATATTGATGAGCAGGACTTCCTTGAGGCGACGCGTGAGGCGGCGCAGGAGTGCTTTATCTCGTACTACGGCGATCTGCCGGAAGAGGACCGCGAGCTGTACGGCTACTATGATTGCCTGAACTGGACGATCTCTGACGAGAACATCAATCTGGACAATCTCCTGTTCTACCCGGATGAGCACGGTGAGCTTGTGGTGATCGCGCCTATCGGTTCCATGGCAGGTGCGCAGTGGTATTATCATTATATTTTTCCTGAGATCGCCTACGGCTGATCTGCGTGCCTGATGTAAAGGCGTGCTGTCAGCACTCTGCTTTGTTTTCAAATATCAAAAAATAGGAGGATTACCATGAAATTCAGAAAAATGATCTCTATGCTGCTGGCGCTTTGCCTGCTGCTGTCCTTACTGCCTGCGCTTGGCCTGAGCGCCGCTGCCGCTGACACGCAGACGCTGTTCTACTGCGGCTTTGAGGCTGCTGAGGATATGAGCGGCTGGCAGTTCCGCGATGCCGACGGGGACGGTTTCAATTGGGAAATAATTGATGAAAAAACGGAGGGGGAAGGCTTTGGACATACGGACGGGACGGCCTCTCTGTTCAGCTTTTCCTACGATAAACCTACCGATCAGGTGTTGACACCGGACAACTGGGCGTACACTCCGGAAATCACGCTTCCTACGCTGGGAGAAATTTACCTCTACTACGATGTTTTTGCGCAGGATCCCAATTGGTGCGCGGAACACTACAGCGTTTATGTTTCCGTACCCGGCGAGGGTGAGACCCTGCTGCTGGAGGAGACCCTGAAAGTGGGCGAGGACTTGGACTCGCCCGCGCACCGTTCGATCGACTTGTCTGCCTATGCAGGCCGGACGGTCCGTATTGCGTTCCGCCATCACAATGTCAGCGATATATTCGCCATTGGCATTGACTCCGTGAAGGTGGAACGGGTCCTGCCTTACGATATTGATAAGGTGTCGATCTATGTAGAAGAGCCTGTGCTTGATCTGTCGGTCTCGAATATGTTTGACATCGGCGAGGGCTGCATTGGCTTTACCGTTGCCAACGTGCAGTGGGAGCCGAACGACACGAAATTTGAAGCGGATAAGGCGTATACCGTGGTTGTTACTTTGGAAGCAAACAGCGGCTATCGCTTCACCCAGTATGTCGAGCCGTATATCAATGATAAGCCTGCGACCATTATTACGAGAACAGAGGAAGAGATGAAGATCGCTCTTACCTTCCCCAAGCTCGTGCCCGCAATGCCTTCGATGTATTTTGATGACGTCAAGACTTCCGACTGGTTCTATCATGACGTGGAGTATGTGTATTACAACCGTTTGATGGGCGGCGTAGGGAACAATCTGTTCGACCCGAACGGGGAGTGCACACGCGGCATGGTCGTCACGGTGCTCTACCGTATGGAGGGCAGCCCCAAGCACAGCGGTGAGAATCCCTTTACCGACCTGAAATATGACTGGTACAAGGACGCCGTTATCTGGGCTGCGGAGAACAGCATCGTCAATGGCGTAGGCGACGGCAAATTCGCACCCGATGAGAATGTCACCCGTGAGCAGCTTGCGACCATCCTGTGCCGCTATGCGGCCTTTAAGGGCCCGTATAACCCGGATGACTGCGTTATGCTTGCTGGCTTTAAGGATCACGACAAGGTCTCCGGCTGGGCGCTCGACGCGATGAGCTGGGCGGTAGGCGTCGGCCTGATCGGCGGCAGCAACGAAAAAGACGGCCTGTACCTGATGCCGCAGGGAAATGCACTGCGCTGCCAGGTCGCCGCGATCCTGCATCGCTATTGCGAGAGCTTCGGCTAAATCATCCCCAGAAAACGGAACAGGAGGTCAGCCATGCTTGTCACGTTTTACAGCATCCCCACAACGATTGCGGAGTTCAGTTCGCTGCCGCAAACAGATCTGAGCAAGCCCGAGAACACCTGCGCGATGCTCCTGCTGGCACTTGAGCTTTACACAAAGAACAAGGACGCCGGCATTGAGGCGGTCAATCTGCTGCGCGGGCCGCGGCCGCTGAGCAACTATGAGATCCAATTCCTGCGCGACCGCCTGCGGGACAAGGTCTACCTGCCGCTGGCCTATTTCGACGGTGCGACGCCGCAGAATAACTATACGCCCAGCACGCCGCTGACGCTTCAGGTGCTTCCCGATCCTGCGCCGCAGTATACGGAGGATGGGTATTTGCGTGTGTTCCTCAAGACCGCCGGCGCGGATTCGCCGAGACCCGTGACGCTCCGCAGAAAAGGGGAGAACTGGTATCTCTGGGAGTATTCCTCGATCCTCTCCGGAATCCGCATTCCCGTAAAGGATGATCCGTGGGCATAAACCGTATCAAGATAATCGCCGCTTCCGACAACCGGAAGCGGCGATTTCGTATTGAAAAAGCGGTCTGCCGGTGGCAGACCGCCTCATTACCCATGGGAGAAAAGGGGGTTGCGATTACTTCTTGAGCGCCTCTTCGACTGCAACCGCGACGGCGACCGTGGCGCCGACCATGGGAGAGCAATGCGGAGCATTGCGGATGGGAATAAAAAGCGGTCTGCCGGTGGCAGACCGCCTCATTACCCATGGGAGAAAAGGGGGT
>JAEDOK010000031.1 GCA_016302005.1 Oscillospiraceae bacterium
GGGGGTATGCCGCATCCGTAACGCTCGTTCCTCGCGAACGGCTGCGCTACCACGGCGCAGGCGCCTCGCAATGACATAGAGGGTAGCCTCCTTGTCATTGCGAAACCAGTGCGCACACTGGTTGTGGCAATCTCGTGCAGGCACTTCGGTTGATAGGAAGAGATTACCGTATCGCTGCGTTCCTCTCAGAATCGGTCTGCCTTCACGGGCAGACAAGTCGTTGCCCATACGCGATCCGGGAGCGCGGAGAATATCATGGAAGGAAGGGAACTTCTATGTCTGATGTAATTGCTGCCGTTGCCACGGGGAAGGTGCCCTGTGCCATCGGGATTATAAGACTGTCCGGCGCGGGCTGCGCGGAGGTTGCCGATCGGGTCTTTCGGCTCGATCGCGGCACGCCTTTAGCGGAGGCACCGAGCCGAAAGCTGCTGCTCGGGACGCTGCATGACCGTCAGGGCCGCGTGATCGACCAGGCGCTGGCGGTCTATTGCCGCGCGCCACACAGCTATACCGGTGAGGACACCGTGGAGCTGCAATGCCACGGCTCTCCCGCCATGCTTGCCGCAGGCTTGGAGGCGCTGTTTGCTGCCGGCGCAAGACAGGCAAAGCCGGGCGAATTCACCAAACGCGCCTTTATGAACGGTCAGCTCGATCTGACACAGGCGGAGGCGGTGATCGACCTCATTGACGCCGAGACCGCCGATGCCGCAGCCAATGCCGCGGGACAGCTCGGCGGTGCGCTTCGGCGGGAGATCGAGCCGATCTATGACAGCTTAACGGATCTTTGCAGCCACTTTCACGCCGTTTTGGACTATCCCGACGAGGATATCGAGGACTTCGGCGCGGAGGAGCTTGCAAATACATTGCGAAATGCCGCCCTGCGCCTGAACAGGATGCTGGCAAGCTTCGAGCACGGCACCCATCTGAAGCACGGCGTCAAGGCGGTGCTGTTGGGACGCCCGAACGCCGGAAAGTCCTCCCTGCTCAACGCCTTGGCAGGCTATGAGCGGGTGATCGTCACGGACATTGCCGGCACGACCCGCGACACCGTGGAGGAACCCGTCCGTCTCGGCAGGGTGCTTTTGCGCCTGACGGACACGGCGGGCATCCGTGAGGCGGGGGACAGGATCGAAGCCCTCGGCGTGGCGCGTTCGGAGCAGTCCGCCAAAGAGGCGGAGCTTGCGATCTTCGTCTGCGACGCTTCGGAGCCGTTGACGGACGAGGACTGCCGCGCGATGCAGATTGCACTGCAAGCGCCCCGCGCCGTCGCCGTGCTGAACAAGTCCGACCGCCCGCAGCGGGTGCGTGCCGAAGAGCTGCCCTTTGAAAGCGTGCTCTCTCTCTCTGCGCAGACGGGCGAAAACCTTGACGCGCTGACGAAACAGATCGAGGAATGGTTTGCGGGCGACAACCGCTGCGACGGTTCGGTTTTGACCAACGCGCGGCAGTTCGGGGCGATCAAGCGTGCCTATGACGCGATCTCCCGGGCGGAAAGCGCCCTTCTGCGCGGCATCACTCCGGACGCCGTTCTGACCGACGCGGAGGATGCCATGCAGGCGCTGGGCGAGGTCACGGGCAGGACCGTCCGCGAGGATATTACCAACCGCATTTTTGAGCGCTTCTGTGTCGGAAAGTGAGGAGACCATGCGCACGATGACCAATTTACCGCAGGGCTACGCACAAAAAGATTATGTAAACCTATCCGCCCGCACGGCGAACAGTATTTCGTTTTTGCTCTGCGTGGGTTTGCTGGCGCTGGGCTGGCAATGGAGGGGCTTTGATGCGCTGAGTGCCTTACAGCGGGCGGGCATTGTCTATTACGCGCTGTTTGCGCTGGCGCTCGTTGCGGCAGTTTTGGCGTTTTCATGGCTGCACCAGCTCACGCACGCCCTGTTGCTGCGGCTGTGCACGGGTGTTTCGCCGCTGTATGCGCGCAAGGGGGTGCGCCTGTTTGTGGGCACCTCCGCCTATCTGTGCCGCAGAGATGCAATGCTTGTTCTGCTGCTTCCGGCGCTTGTCTGGACAGCGGTTGGGGCAGCGGTCTGCGCGCTGACGGACGGACTGTGGTTTTGGCTTGCCATGACTTCGCTGCTTGCCAACCTCGGCAGCGGGGCGGAGGATGTGTATTACGCGGTTTGCACGCTGCGTGCGCCGAAGAATGCGCTGATCCAATATCGCGGCTTTGCCGTCGGATTTTATACGGAGGAATGATGGAGCAGACACTTAGGAGCGAATGCGCCCGTTTGGGCATTGCGCTGACGGATGCACAGGTCGCGCAGCTTTGCCGCTTCGGACAGGCGCTGATCGAAAAAAACAAGGTGATGAATCTGACCGCCATCACAGAGCCGCAGGCGGTGGCGAAGCTGCATTTTGCCGACTGCCTCGCGCTGTTACAGGCGGCGGACTTTCGTGGGAAATCGGTCATTGATGTCGGCTGCGGCGCAGGCTTTCCGGGTGTGCCGCTCAAATTGGGAGAGCCTACAATTGACCTGACCTTGCTGGACAGTCTGCAAAAGCGCGTCGCCTGGCTGCACGAGACGCTGGAAAGTATGGGCGTGCAGGCGCAGTGCATCGCCGCACGGGCGGAGGAGTATGCCGCAAGAGAGCAATTTGATTTTGCCGTCTCGCGGGCGGTGGCGCGGCTGAATGTGCTTGCGGAGTTGTGCCTGCCCTTTGTGAAGGTGGGCGGCTGCTTCCTTGCGATGAAGGCTGCGGCAGCCGAGGAGGAGCTTTCCGAGGCGAAACGCGCCGTGAAGCTGCTGGGCGGGGAGTGGGAGCGGACGGAGGAATACGAGATCGACGGTGCCTGCCGCCGCGTGCTGATCTTCCGCAAGACCCGCCCGACCCCAAAGCAGTACCCGCGCCGTTTCGCAAAGATCAAACAGCAGCCGCTGTAACCTCCGAAACCCTTGTAGGGCGGGGACATGTCCCCGCCGGTGCAGGAACTACCGGGTGTGTACGAATCCGGTGATTTGTACTGTCTGCCGCTTCGCGGTCGGCGGGGACATGTCCCCGCCCTACAGGCGAAAAACGAAAGATTTAGGCAAAAAACAAAGGAAATGAACATGATGCGATATTCCGCAGGAACTTATGATATTGCCGTGATCGGCGCGGGGCACGCGGGCATTGAGGCGGGGCTTGCCGCTGCCCGGCTCGGGCTGAAAACGGTGGTTTTTACCATCAATTTGGATGCCGTGGGCAATATGCCCTGCAATCCCGCCATCGGCGGCACGGGCAAGGGACATCTCGTCCGCGAGCTGGACGCCTTGGGCGGGGAGATGGCGCGTGCCGCCGACGCCTGCTGCATCCAGTATCGGATGCTCAACCGAGGCAAGGGTCCCGCCGTCCACTCTCTGCGCGCCCAGGCGGATCGACGCCGCTATCAGGAGCATATGAAGCTGGTTTTGGAGCGGGAGGAAAACCTCTATCTCAAGCAGGCGACCGTGACGGAGATCTTGACCGAAAAGGGCGCGGTCACGGGCGTGGTGACGCAGCTCGGCGCGGTGTATACGGTGCGCGCCTGCGTGATCGCGGCGGGAACCTATTTGGACGGACGCTGCATCACGGGGGATTGCGCCATCACCTCGGGACCGGACGGTATGCGGGCAGCAGCCGAGCTGACGGAGAATCTGCGCGCCCTCGGCTTGCCGCTGCGGCGCTTCAAGACCGGCACGCCGCCGCGCATCAACGCAAGAAGCGTCGATTTTTCCAAAATGGAGGTGCAGCCGGGGGACGAAAGGGTGGAGCCTTTCTCCTTCGCCACAAAAACGCCGCCGGAAAACCGCGCGGTGTGCTACCTGACCTATACCAACGAGCGCACCCATGAGATCATCCGCGAAAACCTGAGCCGCAGTCCGCTCTATGACGGCTCGATCACGGGCGTGGGGCCGCGCTACTGCCCGAGTATTGAGACGAAGGTCGTCCGCTTTGCCGATAAGCAGCGCCACCAGCTCTTTTTGGAGCCTTGCGGACTGCATACGGACGAGATGTATTTGCAGGGCTTCTCCTCCAGCCTGCCCGAGGATGTGCAGCTGCAAATGCTGCATACCGTCGCGGGCTTGGAGCACGCGGAAATGCTGCGCCCTGCCTATGCCATTGAATATGACTGCATCGACCCGACGGCGCTGGACGCCACCCTCGAATGCAAGCGCATTGCCGGACTTTACGGCGCGGGGCAGTTCAACGGCTCCTCCGGCTATGAGGAGGCGGCGGTGCAGGGCTTTGTCGCCGGTGTGAATGCCGCGCTGAAGCTGCTGGGCAGAGAACCGCTTGTTCTGAAGCGTTCCGACGGCTATATCGGCACCCTGATCGACGATCTTGTGACGAAGGGAACCGAGGAGCCTTACCGCATTATGACCTCCCGCAGTGAGTACCGCCTGCTGCATCGGCAGGACAACGCGGACGAGCGCCTCTGCGCCATCGGCAACCGCATCGGGCTTGTCTCGGACGAGCGCCTTGCCCATGTGCGGGAGAAGTACGAGGCGGTGGCACGGGAAATGCGCCGCTTGGACGCGACGGGTACCCCTGCGACGGCGGAGCTGAACGCGTTTTTGACCGCCCACGGCTCGTCCCCGATTGTCAGTGCGGCGCGTATGAGCGACCTTTTGCGCCGTCCGGAGCTAAGCTATGACATGCTCGCGCCCTTTGACCGCACGCGCCCCGACTTGCCTCCCGAGGTCACGCAGCAAGTGGAAATCCGTGTGAAGTATGAGGGCTATCTGCGCAGGCAGGAGAAGCAGATCGAGGAATTTGCCCGTGTGGAAGAGAAGCTGCTGCCGCCCGATATGGATTATCATGCCATAGAAGGGCTGCGCTTGGAGGCGCGGCAGAAGCTCTCGGAGATCCGTCCGCGCTCCGTGGGGCAGGCGAGCCGTATTTCCGGTGTCAGCCCCGCCGATATTGCCGTCCTCCTGATCCGATTGGAGCAGGACAACGCAAAGCCGCAAGCGCGCGATTGACAAATCTGCGGCAATCCCTTATAATCTATATTGTATGCGTTATATTGGGCGCATATGACTTTGTATTTTCATTACCGCGAAAGGCGTGATATTTCATGACAGAGACGACACAGCCGAAGAAACGAATGCTTTCCGGCATCAAGCCCTCGGGCGATCTGACCCTCGGCTCCTATCTGGGCGCGATCCGCAACTGGAAAGACCGTGCGGATGAGTTCGACTGCTTCTATTTTATGGCTGACCTGCACTCCATCACCGTGCGGCAGAATCCCGCCGATCTGCGCCGCCGCTCCTTGGAGCAGTTGGCGCAGTACATCGCCTGCGGACTCGATCCGGAGAAGAATGTCCTCTTCTTCCAGAGCCATGTGCACCAGCACGCGGAGCTGGGCTGGGTGCTCAACTGCTACACCATGTTCGGCGAGCTGTCCCGCATGACCCAGTTCAAGGACAAGAGCGCGAAGAACGCCGAGAACATCAACGGCGGTCTGTTTACCTATCCCGCGCTGATGGCGGCGGACATTCTGCTGTATCAGGCGGATCTCGTCCCCGTGGGCGAGGATCAGAAGCAGCATGTTGAGCTGACGCGGGATATCGTCAAGCGCTTCAACGGCATTTACGGCGATGTGTTCAAAATGCCGGAGCCGTACATTCCGAAGGTAGGTGCGCGCATCATGAGCCTTGCCAATCCCGAGGCGAAGATGTCGAAGTCCGAAAACGACGACCCCGGGCGTGTGTGCCTGATGGACAAACCGGAGGATATCATGCGCCTGTTCAAGCGCGCGATCACCGACTGCGACAATTGTGTGCGCTATGATCCGGAACAGAAGAAGGGCATTTCCAACCTGATGACCATCTATTCCGCCGCGACCGGCAAGACATATGCCGAGATCGAGGCGGAGTTTGCGGGCAAGGGCTACGGCGATTTCAAAAAGACGGTGGGTGAGGCGGTCGTCGAGCTGCTGCGCCCCATCCGCGAGGAGGCAACGCGCCTGCTGGCGGACAAGGCATATTTGCAGTCCGTCTGCGAAAGCGGCGCACAAAAGGCGTCTTATGTCGCGGAAAAGACGCTGCGAAAGGTCTATAAGAAGGTTGGCTTTGTCGCACGATAAGAGGAGCTTGCTATGATCTTAGACCCGAACTTTTTTCTGAAGGTCGCGCTGGCGCTTGTGTGCGCGGCGGTAGTCTCGTTTGCCGCGACACCGATCATCAAGGTGCTTGCCAAAAAGGTCGGCGCGATGGATATCCCGAAGGACGAGCGGCGAATGCACAAGATCCCGATCCCCCGCATGGGTGGCTTGGCGATCTTCCTCGGCTTTATCGTCAGCGTGCTGATTTTCGGGAAGATGAACCGAGAGCTGCAGGGCATTTTGCTCGGCGCGGTCATTATCGTCATTTTGGGCGTGCTGGATGACATCCTTACGCTGCGCGCTCTGCCGAAATTCTTCGTGCAGATCCTTGCTGCCGTCGTGGTCGTCCTGCACGGCTGCCGCATCGAGCATTTTATGGGCTTTTCTCTGCCATCGTGGCTTTCGTATCCCGTCAGCGTGATTTGGATCGTTGCTCTTACGAACGCCGTCAATTTTATTGACGGGTTGGACGGATTGGCGGCGGGGGTTTCCGCGATCTCCGCAGGGGCGATGCTGATCATTGCACTCATCCTCGTCCCTGACGCTACGGCAATGGCATCGGCGATCCTCCTTGCCGCGATCGTCGGCGCTTGCGTCGGCTTCATTCCCTATAACTTCAACCCGGCGACGATCTTTATGGGCGACACCGGCTCCACCTTCTTGGGCTTTATGCTCGCTTCCATCTCCATTTTCGGTCTGTTCAAGACCTATGCCGTGATCTCCTTCGCCGTGCCGTTTTTGGTGCTGGGTCTGCCGATTTTTGATATCTGCTTTGCGGTGATCCGCCGCATTTCGAAGGGGCAAAGCCCGATGCATGCAGATCGGGGACATGTCCATCACCGTCTGATCGACATGGGATTTTCGCAGAAGCAGGCGGTCGCCATCTCTTATCTGCTCTCGGCGATTTTGGGACTATCCGCCGTCGTGCTGACGGATCGCGGAGAGGTGCAGGCGATGATTTTTATCGGCGCGATCCTCGTTGTCGGCGCGATCGGCGCAGTGGTGATCTTCGGCACGCACCATAAAAAGCACGAAGCGCAGCAGCCCGACTTGCCCGAGGAAAAAGCACCGGAAGCGCCGGAGGAAAGCCCATCGGACTCACCCGAGGAGGGCGCGCCGGAACCGCCAAATGAGGAGCAGCCGCAAGAGGAGGAGCCCCATGAAGAAAATTAGGGTCATGTCCGTCTTCGGCACACGACCGGAGGCGATCAAAATGGCACCGCTGGTCAAAAAGCTGGCAGAGCGTGAGGATTTTGAAAGCCTCTGCTGCCTGACCGGACAGCATCGGGAAATGCTGGATTCCGTGATGGATATTTTCCGCTTAAAGGCGGACTACGACCTAAATATTATGCAGAAGCAGCAGACCCTCTCCTCCATTACCACGCGCACGCTGCTTGGTATGGAGACGGTGCTGGAGGAGGCAAGGCCCGATTTGGTACTGGTGCACGGGGACACCTCGACCACCTTCGCAGGTGCCCTTGCGGCGTTTTACCACAAGATTCCCGTGGGGCATGTGGAGGCGGGACTGCGCACCTATGACAAATACTCCCCCTATCCGGAGGAGATGAACCGCACTCTTGTGGGCGACCTTGCCGATCTGCATTTCTCTCCCACGGCAGCCAATGCCGAAAATCTGCGTAGGGAAGCGGTGCGCGGGGAGATCTTTATCACGGGCAACACTGTCATTGACGCGATGCAGACGACGGTGCGCGAGGATTTTCGCTTTGCGGAGCCGGAACTGAACGCGATGGATTTTGCCAATCGGCGTGTGATCGTGCTGACCTGCCACCGCCGCGAGAATTACGGCAAACCGATGCACGACATCCTCCGCGCCGTGAGGCAGATCGTGGATACGCACCCGGAGGTCGAGGTCGTATATCCCGTGCATCTCAGCCCTGTTGTCCGCGAATGCGCGAAGGAGGAGCTGGGCGATACGGCGCGGGTGCATCTGATCGACCCGATTGATGTGGAGCAGATGCATAATCTCATGGCGCGCTGCCATTTTGTCATGACGGACTCCGGCGGCTTGCAGGAGGAAGCGCCTGCGCTGGGAAAGCCGGTTTTGGTGCTGCGCCGCGAGACAGAGCGCCCGGAGGCGGTCGCGGCGGGTACGGTAAAGCTGGCGGGTGTCGAATATGACGAGATTGTGTGCATGGCAAGCGAATTGCTGGAACAGCCCACGGTCTACCGCCAAATGGCGCAGGCAGTCAACCCCTACGGCGACGGCAACGCCTGCGCCCGAATTGCGGACGCCATCGCGTGGCATTTCGGCAACCAAGCAAACCGTCCCGAGAATTTCCGACCCTGAAATTAATTTCAAACAGAGACGCTCCCTGAAGACCAAGAACTTCAGGGAGCTTTTTTCTGCCTGTAGGGCGGGGACATGTCCCCGCCCTACAGGGGTTTCATGACAATGACATTGAAGGGATACCCTACTTGTCATTGCGAGGCGCTTGCGACGCGGTAGCGCAGCCGTTCGCGAGGAACGAGCGTTCCGGATGCGGCATACCCCCTGCACAGCCGTTGGCGACAAAGGAGCCTTACGGATGCGGCATACCCCCTGCACAGCCGTTGGCGACAAAGGAGCCTTACGGATGTGGCGTGCCCCCTGCGCAGCCGTTCGCGACGAAGGAGCGCTACGGATGCGGCGTGCCCCTTGCGGGTATTGCGGGTATTGCGGGTATTGCGGGTGCAATCTCGTGGAGGATATACCGATTGCGTACAGAAAAATGTGTCAAGGAACCCGTCCCCTTGACACATACAAGTTGAGGGGACAGCCGGTTTGTCGTGTTGGCTCCGTTTTACACAGATTTTACGAAAGCTTAACCGTAACTGCGTGGTTTTTGCGGGACTTCTACTCTATAATAAAATTTGTAAAATCCCTGCAAAGGAGATAGAGAAATATATGACGACCTATATTCTGAAGCTCGTGTCTCTGCTGGGCGGACTGGCGCTGTTTCTGTTTGGCATGGATGTGATGGGAAAATCCTTAGAGCGCACCGCAGGCGGCAAGCTTCAGACCGTTTTGGCAAAAATGAGCTCCAACGTGCCCAAGGGCTTTCTGCTGGGTTTGGCAGTGACGGCAGTCATCCAGTCCTCCTCCGCCACCACTGTAATGGTGGTAGGCTTTGTCAACTCCGGCATTCTGACCTTGAAGCAGGCGGTGGGGGTGATCATGGGCAGCAATGTGGGCACCACGGTCACCGCGTGGATCCTGTCTCTCAGCGGCTTGGAGGGAGACAGCCTGCTGGTTCAGTTTTTTAAGCCCTCCACCTTGGCACCGCTGCTGGGAGCTATCGGCATTGTGCTGTATATGTTCACAAAATCGGAGAAAAAGAAGAACATCGGCTGCATTCTGCTGGGCTTTATGGCGCTGATGACCGGTATGGAGCTGATGAGCGGCTCCATGCAGTTCCTGAAAAACGAGGCGTGGTTTGCAAAGCTGATGGTATCCTTCTCCAACCCGTTGATCGGCATTTTGGTCGGCGCGGCGCTGACGGCACTTATCCAGTCCTCCTCCGCCTCCGTGGGTATTTTGCAGAGTCTGTGCTCCACCGGCGCGGTTTCCTTCGGCTGTGCCATTCCGATCATTTTGGGACAGAATATCGGCACCTGTGTAACCGCTATGATGGGCTCCATCGGCGCGAATAAAAACGCCCGCCGCACTGCCATGGTGCATCTGTACTTTAATCTTTTGGGGACGCTGATCTTTGTGGTGCTGTTCTACGGCATCGGGCTGTTCTTTCCGTGGAAATTCCTGAATACGCCCTGCAACGAGATGAGCATCGCCGTGATCCACACGGCATTCAATGTCGGTGCGACCGCCTTACTTCTGCCGCTGAACGGCTTGCTGGTGAAGCTGGCGACCCTGTCCGTCCCCGATGATAAAAAGGAGGAGAAGACGGAGCTGCTGGACGAGCGTCTGTTGGGCACCCCTGCCGTCGCCATCCAGCGCGCCCACGAGATCGCCGTCCGCATGGCGGAGGATTCGGTGGAAGCCATGTCCCTTGCCATCCATTTGTCCCGCGGCTTTGACAGCAAAACATTGGATCAGATTCTTGCGTTGGAGGACAATACCGACCGCTATGAGGATGCGTTGGGCACCTATCTGGTAAAGCTCTCCGGCATGAAGCTGTCCGAATCCGACAACCGCATTCTCAACACCCTGCTCTACACCATTTCCGACATTGAGCGCATTGCCGACCACGCCGTTTCCGTCGGGGAGGCGGCGCTGGAAATGGAGGAAAAGAAAATTTCCTTCTCCGACCGCGCAAAAGCGGAGCTGGAGGTATTGGAGCAAGCGGTTACGGATCTTCTCCGCCGCACCGTGGATGCCTACAAAAGCCTTGATCTCGATCTCGCCGCGACCATCGAGCCGCAGGAGCAGGTGGTGGACGCACTGGTGCGGGAGGTCAAGTCCCGCCATATCCGCAGACTGCGGGACGGGCTTTGCAGCGTGGAATACGGCTTTGTGCTGGAAGACCTGCTGACCGCCTTTGAGCGCTCAGCGGATCACTGCTCCAATGTGGCGGTGGAAATCCTTCAGGTCTCGGAGGGCAAGCTGGAAGCCCATGAGTACCTGAACTCCCTGAAAGCCGGCGAGCTTCAGGAGAGCGCAGCCTTCGCAGAGCGCTTCGCCCGCTATAAGGCACAATACGCCTTCCCCGAGGAGCCGCAGGAGGATAAAACAGTCTAATAACCTGTTAGGCTAAGGGCTAAGAGTGAATGGTGAATGACTTTGGTGTGCTTCGCACGGATGAAAAATACATCGAACCCACCCTCGCCGTAGGGCGCGCACCCGCAATACCCGCAAGGGGCACGCCACATCCGTAAGGCTCCTTTGTCGCCAACGGCTGTGCAGGGGGTATGCCGCATCCGTAACGCTCCTTCGTCGCGAACGGCTGCGCTAACGACCTCGGCGCGCCGGTGCAGGAACGAATGCACGCAAGCCACCCTCCCATGTCATTGCGAACCCAGTGCGCACACTGGGTGTGGCAATCTCGTGCAGGAACTACCAAATATGTATAAACTCGTTCCTCTGTACCGTCTGCCGCTGTGCGGACGGCACGCCGAGTCGTCGTGCCCTACGAAGCGGATTTGAGGCTGATTTAACAAAAAACGCAGTGCCCTTCCTTGCTTCTCGCAGGGAAGGGCCCTTCATTCTAAAAAGGTCACAGCTCACGCAGCGCGTCGAGGAGGACGGTTTTTTCGTTGGTTTTTTCGTCGCGGTATTTGACGATCCTCGCCGGGGCGCCTGCGACGACGGCGTTGGCGGGAACATTCTCCGTAACGATCGCGCCCGCAGCAACCACGGCGCGGTCGCCCACCTGCACACCCTCCAAAATGACCGCGTTTGCGCCCACAAGAACCTCGTCGCCCACGACCACGGGTGTTGCGCTCGGCGGCTCAATGACGCCCGCCAAGACGGCGTTCGCGCCGATGTGGGAGTGCTTTCCGACGGTCGCTCTGCCGCCCAAGATCGCGCCCATGTCGATCATCGTGCCCTCGCCGACGCGCGCGCCGATGTTGAGAACCGCGCCCATCATGATCACGGCGTTGTCCCCGATCTCGACGCCCTCGCGCAAAATCGCGCCCGGCTCCACTCTTGCGTGCAGATTCTTGACATCCAGCATCGGAATGGCGGAATTGACCGCGTTGTTTTCAATATGCACCGCCGCAAGCTTGTCCGCCTGCGCTTCCAGTTGGGGGGCGAGGCGCTTCCAGTCGCCGTAAAGGAGCTTCAGCCCGTTTCCGCCGCAGAAGACCTCCGCGTCCGTAAATTCGCAGGGTGCCTTTTCCTGCAAGACGACCCGTACCGGCGTCTTTTTCTCCGACGTGCGGATCAATTCAATGATCTCATATGCTTCCATTGTCTCACCTCACCGATTTTTTTCGATGGATCATCTCGCGCCAATCCAGATCGCCGCGCTGTAAGCCGAGTATCATCATCTCCGCCGAGGCGAGATTCGTCGCCACGGGGACATTGTGCGTGTCGCACAGGTGGATGGTCTGCACGATTTGCTGATCCTCCCACGGGTTCATGCCGTTCGGGTCGGTGAACATCAGGACGAGGTCGATCTCGTTATAGGCGATGCGGGCATCCACCTGCTGATGACCGCCCTGATTGTGCGACAAAAACAGTGTCACAGGCAGCCCCGTCGCGTCCGCGACGAGACGCCCCGTCGTCGCCGTGGCGGAAATATTGTGCTTGGAAAGGATGCTCTTATATGCCGTGCAGAATTGCACCATCAGTTCTTTCTTTTTGTCGTGTGCCATGAGTGTAATGTTCATAAAACCACCTCATTACAGTTTCATCAACGGCATTGCAATGCCGCGCAGACGGCGCGAAATGCGCAGGCACGCCTCGGCAGCACTGCCGTCGTCGGAGAGGATCAGCGCGTCCCCCTGCGCCGCGGCGAGCATCACCGCGTTATCCTCCGGGATCAAGCCTAACAGCGGGAGCCCCACGTCGTCCATGATATCATCCACCGTCAGCTCCATGCGGGAGAACAGCTTCGGCGTCACGCGATTGACCACGAGCTGCAGCTCCTCCTTACCGTCCAGCGAGAGAAGATCCGCCGCGCAGCCCGCGTCGCGCATGGAAGCGGGATCCGGCGTAGAGACGACGATGCAGCGATCGGCGTAGCGCGTCGCCAGTCGGAAGCCCGAACCGATCCCCGCAGGGGCATCGATCAAACAGTAATCAAACTCCTTGCGCACCTGCTCCAGCATTCTGCCGAACCCCGCTGAGTCGATCAGCGCGTCGTTCTCGCGCACGGGCGCAGTGAAAAGGAACAGCCCCGGAAGCTGCAAATGCTCCGCCGCATCCTGCAAGCCATAGTGCCCGTGGACCACGTCCGTAAAGGCGATGATCGGCTGCTCCGTCATGCCGAGGGCGATGTCGAGGTTCCGCAGACCGATGTCCGCGTCAATGCACAGCACGCGCATGCCGTCGACAGCCATACAGGTCGCCACGGCGGCGCACAGCGTTGTTTTCCCCGTGCCGCCTTTTCCGGAAATGACAGAAATGACCTCGCCCATTGCCTCTGACGCTCCTTTCCCGCATATTCAAAATGCAGATGCTTAATGTAAGTATACCCTATCTTCCCTCCGATTTCAACAACGAATTCACAGATTTTACCACCGAAATGCGCATTTTTAACATTCCGCTCCGTTCGGCGCGGTGCACAGCCAATTTTGTCATATGGCTTGCATTTTCAGTGGGATTATGGTATGCTGAAAGAAAAATGTTAAAGCGAGAATGACTATGGCTTTCTTTTCTACACTCACGGGAAAGGCGCTCATCACTTTTTTGATCTCCATGGTGCCGGTGATCGAGCTGCGCGGGGCAATCCCCTATGGTATGGCGCAGGGTCTCGCACCGTGGGCAGCGTGCTTCATCAGCATCATCGGCAATATGCTGCCTGTCCCGTTTATCCTCCTGTTCATCCGCAAGGTTCTGCACTGGATGAAGCGCTATCCGAAGCTCGGACGCATTGCGGAAAAGTTAGAGCGCCGCGCTGCGAACAAGAGCGGCAGAGTTCAAAAATCCGAGCTGGTCGGTCTTTGCCTGCTCGTCGCCATTCCCCTCCCCGGAACCGGTGCGTGGACGGGCGCGCTGGTCGCTGCTTTGATGGAGATGCGTTTAAAACGCGCCCTGCCGACGATCCTCCTCGGCGTCGTGCTGGCGGGCATCGTGGTCACGCTCGTGATGACGCTGGGCATCGAGGCGCTCAGTTTCCTGCACGGTTAAATCATGTTTACGGAATACCTCGAAACGCCCCTCGGACTGCTGCGCCTGACAGCAAGCGAAACTGCGCTTTGCAGGGTCGATTTATCGGAGAAACCGGGAGAACGCACGCCCAACACCATCACGCGGGAGGCAGCCTTGCAGCTTTCGGAATATTTTTCAAAAAAACGGGAAAGCTTTTCTGTACCGCTTGCGCCGCAGGGAACGCCCTTTCAAAAATGCGTCTGGGCGGCGCTGAAAAAAATTCCCTACGGCAAGGTCGTCACCTATGGGCAGCTTGCCGCAGCCGTCGGCAATGCCGAAGCTGTCCGCGCCGCCGCAAGCGCGGTGGGGAAAAACCCGTTTCCGATCCTTTTGCCCTGTCACCGCGTCGTCGCCGCGAAGGGTCTCGGCGGGTTTGCGTGGGGACTTAACGCGAAGCGGACGCTTTTACAGTTGGAAGACATAGAGATCCCGAAAAAAACGGCGTTTTCGGAAAACTTTCTCTTTAC
Source organism: Oscillospiraceae bacterium (assembly GCA_016302005.1). Next base: position 14,324 of record JAEDOK010000031.1, read on the forward strand.
TTTCCCGTGATTCTATGCTACTATATTTTGGCTGGCGTTTTGCCAAGCAAGATATTCCGCGCGCTCAGTTTCGGGGGATCGCTCCGTGTCGGGGCATTCCGCCATCCCGCAACTTAGCCGCAGGAGAATTTTTTGAAAGGTGGAAACAACCATGATCCAGAAGGAAAAGAAGACCGCGATCATCGCGGAGTACGCGACCCACGAAGGCGACACCGGCTCTCCTGAGGTCCAGATCGCCATCCTCACCGCCCGCATCAACGAGCTGACCGAGCACCTGCGTGAGCACAAGCACGACAACCATTCCCGCCGTGGCCTGCTCATGATGGTCGGTAAGCGCCGCAGCCTGCTCGACTATCTTGCAAAGAAGGACATCAACCGTTATCGCGCCATCATTGCAAAGCTGGGCATCCGTAAGTAATAGCGCATCTATGGGCGGCCCACGCGGTCGCCCATTTTCACATTCCCCGCGCACGGGAGCGCCGTTTAGCAGTTGAAGGCGCAGCCGGAAAAACAGAAAACGCCCTACACGGCTTTGCTATGATTTGTTCCGGCTTCGGCTTCAAGTGCTAAACCTCCCGTGGAATAATTTTTAACAGGAGGTCATCCAATGATTACCAGAAAGCAGTATCCCAACCATCATGTATTCGAGACGATGATCGGCGGTCGCCCCTTTACCGTAGAAACCGGTAAGGTCGCGGAGCTTGCCGATGCCGAGTGCATCTGCCGCTACGGCGACACCACCGTTCTCACCACCGTCACCTGCTCGCCCGACCCCAAGCCCGGCATTGACTACTTCCCCCTCACCATCGAGTTTGAGGAGCGGATGTACTCCGTCGGCAGGATCCCCGGCAGCTTCAACCGCCGCGAGGGCAAGCCCTCCGAGCGCGGCATCCTCA
>JAEDOK010000032.1 GCA_016302005.1 Oscillospiraceae bacterium
CTGTTTTCGTGCGCCCTTTTCGGGATGGTACTTAAATCACAGTGTTTCAAACTTTCTCTCCTTTTAATAGAAATCGCCCTCTGCAAAAGCAGAGGACGAGAGGATTTGGTAGGATCGCCCCATCGCGTTGCTTCGATTATTTTTACTTTATCACTTTTAAGTGCTAAAGTCAATAGAAATTTCGTAATATTTCCTACTTCGGAAGGACAAAACCGTTCACGCTTGCCTGCGCAACGAGCGTGCCCAGCTCGTCCGTGACCTCGACCGTATATAGCGCGGTCGTTCTGCCCTGTTTGACGCAGCTTGCCTTTGCGATCAGCGTCTTCCCTTTCGCGGTTCCTAAGAAAGAGATATCCGCGTGCAGAGAGATCGTGTCCGTATGCTCGGCAAAGCCGTTGGCGGCAATGGCAGCGGTAAAATCCGCAAGTGTGAAGATCGCACCGCCCATCGGCGTACCGCGCGCATTGCGGTGCTTCTCTAAAAGCGGCATCTCACAGACCGCATACTGCGGCTGTGCTTCCGTGATCGTAATTTCCGCCGCGTCTGTGGCAAAGCGGTCATGGGAAAAGCGTTCTCGAATTTTCTGAATGGTCGGCATACTATCACCTCATGATTGCGCAAACACGAACGGTTTGCTCATACTCAAAATTTCCACTGTATCGGCGGCAGAAACCTGCACGACCGCAACAATATCCTCCGGCGCAAGGACAAGCCCCTCCACAAGCAAGGCTGTATCGGAGAGATAGGTCGTCTCATAGCCGATATCGTTGACATACACAACGCTGTATGGCGTAAAATGCTCGCCTGCCACACGCAGTGCGTCCTCTTCCTGCGTGAGCGCGGTAATGCAGATGTCCTCCACATCAAAGCGCATATCCGTCGGCTGAAGCGGTGCGCTGTTTTCTGCGTAATACTGTTCACCCGAGAGCATGTCATATTCCAGCACCTCGAGCGCCTGCTGATACGCGGCGCTGTCGTCACCTGCGTAATCATAGCTCTGATGCAGGCGGAAGATCGCGCCTTCATGAATGCCGCACAGATCCATGACATAAGCGCCGAGCTGGTAGGTTTGCAGATCACGCTTCCCGTTTTCCGCAAGGGGGAAATTCGACCAGATCACATACTCCGTCGTCTGCGTGCTGCCATAGGACAGCTCCTCCTGTTGGAAATTAAAGCTCGGCAGATGATCACCGTAAAACACAACTACGGTCGGTTCATCAAAATCCAGAAGTGCCTGCGTCAGCTCCGCGACAAAGGCATCGCACTCCTTTAACTGATAGAGATAGTATTCCAAGCCGTTTTTCCGTTCCTCATCCTCCATGCCCGCTACACCTATGACCTGCGCGTCAGGAAGCGGTTCACTTGGATATTTTCCATGCGGCTGCACAGAGACGGCAAAGACAAGATCCTTCTCCTCCGTCGCGGTCAGCGCCTTGCAGATCTCGCCCGTCAGTACGCTGTCCTTCGCCCAACCGCGCGGATTGTATTCCACGCCATTCATGTATTCCAGCGATGTAAAGGTTTGAAAGCCGAGATTGGCATAGACAATATGGCGGTCATAAAAGGTCGCATTATTATTATGGACAGCGTGGGTCGCATAACCGAGCTGTGCAAGGGTAAAGGCAATGGACTCAGATGCGGTGGAATTGACAATGGTCATATAGGGGTATTCCCCCACGCCGAAGTGATTCAGATTCATTCCCGTCAGAATCTCAAATTCCGTGTTCGCCGTGCCAGCGCCGACACAGGGAACGGACAGCAGCCCACTTGGGTGCTCCGCCTTTAGCGCCTCAAAATTCGGCACGGGATTCTCCGAGAAATGCAGGTTATTCAGGTAATTCGCGTCAAAGAATGATTCGAGCTGCACAAAAATGATATTCGGGGTATCCGCTTTTGTCTGCGGCAGGTCTCGCTGTGTGTCGATGATCTCCTCGACCTCGTGCGGAGAATAGCCCTCCGGCTCGTCCACGCCGCCTGTGACCAAGCTTGCGGAAAAGCAATAGACAAAGCCGTTTTCATGATACGCGCGGGGCAGGCTGGAAAACGCATTCGTCTCGTCTAAAACATCAATGCGCACAAAAAGAGCGGTCAGCAGAAGCAGAGAAAGCGCGGCAAGCAAAACCGTCACAAAAGAAAAACACGGTGTACACGGGAACTTCTTCGCACGCGCCCAGAAAAAGAAGATCAGTCCGAGGAGGGCAGAGATCCCCAAAATCAGGAAAAGCAGCTCTATGCGGCTGAGATACTTTTCAAAGATATCCCGAACGGATGCCATCAGCCAAATATCAGACGCAGTCAGCGGCATGGAGCGGAAGGTCAGCAGGATAAAGTCCGTTACGGCAAGCCCGAACCAAACCGCAGCAAGCAGCAAAAACCAAAAGCGGCGCTTTGGGAAAAGCAGCGAGAAGGACAAAACGGTGAAGATCAGAAAAGCGCCGTAGAGAAACACCCATGGCTTTCCGATGCAAAAAGACAAGGTGTCAAACAGAGAACGCCGCGCCAGCAGCTCGATCGCACCGTTCAGGAGCACAGAAAACACAAAGTACAGAGACACGATGCGATAATTCTCACGATTCCATTGTTTTTTCAATTTTTCCGCAGAAAAATACGCCCGAATCCGCAAAACGCTGCTCACCATCCCTTCCTCATTACTTTACAGTATACCAGCTTACGAAAAAAATGCAACTGCTTTTTCAAAAACACAAATTAGATTCGTGTTTTGCTTGCGGAATTTGGAAAATTGTGTTATAATATATGTTTAGAGATTCCCTACGACAAAGAATCCGCCAAATTGGCGGCAGGTCGAGAGTTATCATTGGAAAGGAAGCATAGAAACTTATGACCACAATCGATATTTTTTCCGGTTTTTTGGGTGCGGGCAAGACCACGCTGATCAAGAAAATGATTCGTGAGGCGTATGCCGGCGAACAGATTGTGCTGATCGAAAACGAATTCGGTGAGATCGGCATTGACGGCGGTTTCATGAAGGATGCAGGCATTCAGGTCAATGAAATGAATTCCGGCTGCATCTGCTGCTCCCTCGTCGGCGATTTCGGCAAGGCGCTGCAGCAGGTCATCTCCGAGTATCACCCCGACCGCATCCTCATCGAGCCGTCCGGTGTCGGTAAGCTCAGTGATGTGATCGGCGCCGTGCAGCGCGTTGCGACGGAAGAAGTGCAGCTCGGCTGCTTCGTGACCGTTGCCGACGCGACCAAGTGCAAGGTATATCTGAAGAACTTCGGCGAATTCTACTCCAACCAGATCGAGACAGCTTCTGCCATCATCCTCAGCCGCACTGCGACGATCTCCGACGAAAAGTTAGACACCGCAATTTCTCTGCTGCGGGAACACAACGACAAAGCCGTCATTATCACGACCCCGTGGGAGCAGCTCGACGGCAAGCAGATCTTAGAGGCTATGCAGCATCAGCATTCTCTGACGGACGAGCTTTCCGAGATGATCGAGCACGCCCGCGCACAGGAGGAAGACGAGGACAACTGCTGCTGCCATCATGATCATGAGTATGCGCATCACCATCACGACCATGACGAGGAACACGAGCATCATCATGACCATGACGAGCATTGCCACCATGACCACGATGAAGAACATGCGCATCATCACGAGCATGACGAGCATTGCCATCATGACCACGATGGGGAGCATGCGCATCATCACGACCATGACGAGCACTGCCACCACGACCACGGCGAGGAGCACGAGCACCACCATCATCACCATCATCACGGGCATGATGCCGACGAGATCTTCCAAAGCTGGGGCGTTGAGACGCACAAGAAATTTACCGCAGAGGAGATCAAAGCGGCGCTCTCCGCCCTCGATAACGAGGAGGTCTACGGGATTGTCCTGCGCGCCAAGGGCATCGTACAGGCAGCGGACGGCACCTGGCTGCATTTTGACCATGTACCGGGCGAAATGGATGTCAGAAGCGGCACCGCAGAGGTCACCGGCAGATTGTGCGTGATCGGTTCAAAGCTGAACGAAGCCGCCGTTGCCGCCCTGTTCGGTGTGTAAGGAGGAATGGCAATGCCGATTCCGGTCTATGCGTTTACCGGCTTTTTAGATGCCGGAAAAACAAAATTCATTCAGGAGACGCTGTGTGACACCCGCTTTAACGCAGGCGAGCGCACCCTTCTGCTCATCTGCGAGGAGGGCGAGGAGGAATACGACATCTCCGCCTATCCCTATGAGAAGGTGTATCCGGAGGTCATCGAGCAGGATGAGATCACAACGCAGGAGCTTGCCGCCCTTCTGCAAAAGCACCACGCCGAACGCGTGGTTGTGGAGCTGAACGGAATGCAGCTCGTCGGGGACTTTTATCAAAAGATGCCGCAGGATTGGCAGATTGCGCAGGAGGTCATGTTCGCTGACGGCACGACGATCCAAAGCTATAATTCCAACCTCCGTTCGTTGGTGGTGGACAAGCTGTCCGGCTGTGAGATGGTCGTGTTCAACCGTCTGCCGGTCGGCACGGATATCATGCCGCTGCATAAGCTTGCCCGCGCGCTCAACCGGAGAGTTGGCATCCTCTACGAATACACGGACGGCAAGACGGAATTTGACGAGATTGAAGACCCGCTCCCCTTTGACATTAACGCCCCCGTGATCGAGATCGCAGACGAGGATTACGCGCTCTGGTTCCGCGACATCAACGAGGAGCCAAAGAAGTACAACGGTAAGACCGTCCGCTTTAAGGCGCAGGTGGCGCGGTTAAAAAAGGATCGCGACGGCTACTTTGCGCCCGGCCGTTTCGTGATGACCTGCTGCGTGGAGGACATTCAGTTTATGGGAATGCCCTGCAAGTACGCAAAATCCGCTGAGCTGCACACACGCCAGTGGGTCATGGTGACGGCAACGGTAGAAACGCGATTCCACGCCCTCTATCGCGGCACCGGTCCGATTTTGACGGCGGTTACCGTCGAGCCTGCCAAGCCCGCTGCCGAAGAGGTCGCGACATTCTGAAAACAATAAGTATCCGTATGGTGACAATCATACGGATACTTATTGTTTATGTGATACTAAAAACCGATTAAAATATTCATTTCAATCGGTTTTCAACGCCGTACCGGCGTTGCATTTTCGCGATGATAAGGTAAGCATCGCGAAAATATGTCTCGTACCAATCACGATATCGCAATTAAAATGTGCTTTGCACATTTTAATTGGTGATTGGTATGAGATCGTTTTTCTGTGTTGCGCGCAGATCAAAAATCCTTTTTCAACAGTGATACAAGCCTCTATACTAATTTGCGTGTAGTCAGTTCGGCAAAAGCAGGTATGAGTCCAACGCGCAGCGCCAAATTCTGAGAGGCAATATGTGACAGCGCGGTGCCGTAGAATGGAAGCTTCCCTTGCTTGCAGATCTCGTTCGTCAATGCGGCGAGGGCTGCTTTTGCATAGCCTTTTCCCTCGGAAAAGGAGTTAACGCCCATCTCCCACATCAAATTGCTGTTCGCAGTTGCGCCTGCGACAGCAAGCAAGGCTCCCTTTTCGTCATAGCACGCGGCGCCGAGAACATCCACAATGTAATCCTCAAAAAGGAAAGCTTCGTCAATCCGTTCATCCGCCTCCAGCGCGGCGATTTCCACTTTGCCGAGGATTTTTACCGGGTATTCTTCATGAGGCGTGGAAAAGCGCGGCACAAAGAAGATATGCGCCTGATCAATTCCGTATCCGAATTCCGCAAGCTTCCGGTCAATGCTGATTAGGCAGCCTGCCTCAAAGCCCCACTGCGCGGAAAGATGCTTTGCCAGCGTTTCCTCGCACCATGATTTCAGCTCAGGCGCGGCAGTAATGACCAATTTCCCGCGATAGGACAGGATAGAAAGCAGCCCGCAATCGGCTCGCTTCCGCCCGTTGGGATGAAAAGCATATTCCGTAACGAGTGTATCCGTGTTGAGAAAATCCTCCGCTTTGCAATGATAGTCCCTTGCAAATTGCGTTGCGAGGATGTTATCATATTCCACCATAGCTTACCTCTTTCATGATTTCTTCTGTCAGAAAGCTTAACGTTGAACAGCAAGCAACGCAGGAGAGTCGGTTAGTGCTTCGTCCATCGCTCTGCATGGCATTGAGGCTGTCGCGCTCTGCGTAGATATCGCAGCAGCAAGGCATTTTAACCCGCTTCATCCATATCCGGCGGGCAGATGGGTTGCTCCGACTTTCGCACCGACCGTAGAAAACGGAAGGTCTCTTTTTCCCCTTTGTCGCGGAGCATCGTCAGAACGAACACCAGATCCCGTCTGGTCTGCGGGTGCATCATCTCACTGTCGCGCCCCTCTGCGGCGTGCAGAAAATAATCCAGTGGGTCGCCGTCGCGGTAGTTCTTGCCATGGTAGGTCTTACAAGCGGCAACACGATCCGTGATCATTTCAATAAAATATTTCCGGGGCATTTTGACGGGCCGGTAGGTGCGCGTTTTGATATCAATGTCCGTCCAATACTCATAGTGGTGCTTGTTTCTGCCCTTATGGTGCATCCACGCAGTCGAGTAGCCGACGACCTCTCGTTCACGCGAATTCGGGCTGCGGGTACCTTGATAATATCTTGCGCCGCTGATAAATTCGCTCGGCGAATACTTGGAAAGGTCGTGAACCAGTCCGCGCCAGTAAAGCCCGACGCGGAAGCAGCCGCCGCGCACCTTCCAGCGGTGCTTTGTGATCGTACAAAAGTGCTTCCATGCGTGCATGGTGTTTCTCTCCTATTCCAACAGTGCCTTTTCTAATTTTTGCAGTGCTTTTTTCTCAATACGGCTGACATAACTCCTGCTGATGCCGCACAGATCGGCGATCTCGCGCTGTGTCAGCGGTTTGCGGTTGCCGATGCCGTAGCGGAGGGTAATAATGCGTTTCTCCCGCGGGGTCAGGCATTCTTCGATCTTCTCATAGAGCTTGGCATAGACCTCCTTGTCGGACATCTGCTCAAACAGATCCTCGTCCGAACAGATCACATCCATCAGTGAAAGCGCGGTGCCGTCCTTGCCGGTCTCAATATACTCCGATAGTGAGACATCCGATGCGCTTTTCCGCTGCCCACGGAAATACATTAATATTTCGTTTTCCACGCATCGCGCAGCGTAGGTTGCAAGACGCGCACCTTTCGACGCGTCAAAGGTAGAAATGCCTTTGATAAGTCCGATCGTTCCGATGGAGATCAGATCCTCCTGATCGGAAGTCTGCGTGTAATATTTTTTCATGATGTGCGCCACAAGACGCAGGTTTCGTTCGATGAGTATGTTACGGGCATTCAGATCTCCCTGCGCCGCCAGTTCCAGATAGTGCTGCTCCTCCTTCGCGCTCAAAGGCTTCGGAAACGAGCCGCTCCCGTTCGACAGGCGGAGGGAATAGAGAATGCTGCTGATGGTCAGCCATACAGCGGCGCCCAGCATCAAACCACCTCCGAAACAGCCTATTCAGAGGCGGCAAGTCCTTATGTCTAAAAGTTTTTACCTGTCACGGGAGGCAAGCGCCTGCGCAAGCTCCGTTAATAAGACCGGCTGCTCAAAGGCAGAGAGCGCAGCAATTGCTTTATCGGTTTCGTCCCTTATCATTTCTCGGCATTTTTTTATGCCGTAAAGACGGACGAAGGTATTCTTCTTTTCATCCACGCCGACCGCCTTGCCGAGCTTCTGCTCGTCGCCGACAACATCCAAAATATCATCCTCGATTTGGAATGCCAGTCCGAGGGACTCCGCATAGGCGCTTGCCGCAGCCTGCTGTTTCTCACTTCCGCCTGCCGCAATCACGCCGAGCTGACAGGCGGCACTGATGAGTGCTCCGGTTTTTCTCGATTGGATGTCGTAGACCTCCTGCTCGGTGCATTCGCGCGCTTCCGCGTCCATATCCAGCACCTGACCGCCGACCATGCCCAATTCCCCCGCGCAGAGAGAAAGCACCCGTACTGCCTCCACAATTCGCTCCGCCGGGAGCTTTGCCTTGGCAAGCTGCGAAAACGCCGCCGTAAGCAGGGCATCGCCCGCTAAAACCGCCGTTGCCTCTCCGTAAACGCGATGATTGGTCGGTTTGCCTCGGCGGAGATCGTCGTTGTCCATACAGGGCAGATCATCATGAATGAGGCTGTAGGTATGCACCATCTCGATCGCCGCGCCGAATGGCAGCACTTCCTCGGCGTTTCCGCCGCACAGCTCGCAAAACGCCTGCGTCAGTACGGGGCGGAGGCGCTTTCCTCCGGCAAGAAGGCTGTAGCGCATCGCTTCAAACAGCTCCTTTTGCGGCGCATCCTCCTTGAAGCATTCTTGCAGATACGCCTCAATGCGCTCGGCATAGCGTTTTAATTCACTCTCCATCTGCAAACTCCGTCTCCTGCGGCGTGCCGTCCGCGCCCTTGGTGAGCTGCACGACCTTCAATTCCGCCTCATCAAGCAGCTTTGTGCAGGAGCCTACCAGCGCAGTGCCCTCCTCAAAAAGCGACAGCGCCTGCTCCAGCGGCACATCGCCGCGTTCCATTTGTTTTACGATCTCCTCCAGCCTTCCCAAGGACTGTTCACAAGTCTGCGAGTCCCGGCTCATTCGATTACCTCCTTTACTTCCGTGACCGCCTTGCCGTCAGCAAGACTGACGGTAAGCGTTTCGCCGACGGATACAGCGTGAATGGTTTTGATAAGCTGTCCGTTTTCATTTAATGCCATCGAGTAGCCGCGCCCTAAAACCTTGAGCGGACTCATCGCGTCCAGCTTTGCGGCAAGGCGCACGAAGCGCTCCCGGTTGCGATTGAGCAGAGAAGCGGACGCTGCGCAGAGTCTGCGGTGCGTATAGTCCAGCGCCATACGGCGGTCATTCAGGTAATTGATCGGGCTTTTGAGGCTTCTTGTCTGCGCCAAAGCATTCACACGCTGGCGTTCCTGCTTCAGCCGCTTGCTCATCAGCGTAAGGAGCATTGCCTGTTTTGCCGCAAGCGTCTGCCGCAGTTCCATCTGATCCGGCACGGCAAGCTCTGCCGCGTTCGACGGCGTTGCCGCGCGCAGGTCGGCGACGAAATCCGAGATCGTCACATCCGGCTCGTGCCCTACGGCGGAGATCACGGGAATTTCGGACTGCGCAATGGCATAGGCGACGCGCTCGTCGTTAAACGCCCAAAGATCCTCAATGGAACCGCCGCCGCGCCCTGTGATGATGAGGTCTGCAACGCGGTAGCGGTTGGCGTAACGGATCGCGCCCGCGATTTCCGCCGGTGCGTCCTCACCCTGCACACGCACGCCCAGCAGCTTCACCTCCGTCAGCGGATATCGCTTGCGCAAAATACGAAGCATGTCCCGTAGCGCGGCGCCGGCCGAGGAGGTAATGATCGCGATCCTATGCGGAAAACGCGGCAGCGGTTTTTTCTGCGCAGGAGAGAACAAGCCCTCCGCCTGTAGTCGCGCTTTCAGCTGCTCAAACGCCACATGCAGGTCGCCCACGCCGTCCGGCGTCAGATCGGTGCAGTAAAGCTGATAAGCACCGTCGCGTGGGAAGACGGAGACGCGCCCGCAGGCGATGACCTTCATACCGTTCTCCGGGCGAAAGCGCAAGCGAAAGGCGTTTCCCTTGAACATGACGCACCGGATCGCGCCGTTGGCGTCCTTCAGGGAGAAATAATGATGCCCCGAGGGGTAGAGCTTATAGTTGCTGATCTCTCCGCGAATGAGAAGATTCGATAAGAACGCATCCTCCTCAAAACGGAGCTTCAAATATTCATTGATTTGCGATACTTCATAAATCGGCTGCTGCATGATGTGCCCTCCATGTCAAGACCGCCGTGCCGAGCGCGTTGTCGGTCGCGTACTGCGTCGGGCAGAATACTGCGGGCAGTCCCGCGCACGCACTGCGCAGCATACTGTTCGATGCCACGCCGCCTGCAAAAACGACAGCAGAGACGGGATACTCGTGCAGCGCGTTTTTCGTCGCCTCGACGATCGCGCCGATCAGGCAGCGCAGCGCGTAGGCTGCGGTCTCCGCGTCATTTCCTTTGTGATAAGCCTCCACCTTGTTCTGCACGCCGGAGAGAGAGAATGCCGCCCCATGTACCTTCACGCGAAAGGTCTGCTTGTCCGACGCGTCCTTGCTCAAGGCATCCAACTGCTTTCCCGAGGGAAACGGCAGTCCAAGGAGCTTTCCCGTGCGGTCAATGAGCTGACCCGCTGAAATATCCGTCGTTCCACCGATCCGGTCCGCGTGCACGCTCACGCCCTCCGGCGTGACATACAGCAGCTCCGTCGTCCCGCCGGAGAGATGCCACGCAAGATGCGGCTGCTCCATCAGCTCCATCCGCTCAGATGAAAACAGTGAGGCAGCAATATGCCCCTGCTGATGGGAAAAGGCGTAGACAGGTATGCCAAGCGCCGCGCCCAAGACCCGCGCCTGTGACTCCCCTGCCAAAAAGCAGGGCATATAGGAGCCTTCCACCGTGCGGGGACGGGTACTGACACCGATGGCATCGAGCTTTCTCCTTCCAATATCCGAAAACAGCCTGTCGGTCAGTTCCGGCAGGCGTTTTATATGGGCAAACAGCGCGTCGCTTTGGCGCAACCCGAGACTTCCCTGTTCCACGTCCAGCAGGCGGGAGACATTATGCCCCTTTTCCCCGTCAAAGACGGCGACAGAAGTCGTGTAGTTGCTCGTGTCGAACGCCAAAACGGTCATTGCGGCGCCTCCTTCAGTGAGCGGGCAAAGGAGCCGAGAATGCCGTTGACAAAGGAAACGACCTCCGCCTCCTCGTATTTACGCGTCAGCTCAACACATTCGTTGATGGCAACGCCGGTCGGGACGTCGTCAACATAGAGAATTTCGAAGATCGCAAGGCGCAGCGCCGCTTTGGTAAAGCGCGAGATGCGGTGCAGATTCCAGCCGATGGAATACTTGGCAATCAGCGCATCCAGCTCCTCCGCGTGCTCGGCGACGCCCGTGACGCAGGCAGTGATATACGCCATCTGCTTTTTACTCGGGCGCTCGGCATAGAGCTCGTTTTCCCCGGCAAGCGCGTCATAATATCCGCGCTCCAAGCGGGATTCAATTGCCTGTTCCGGTGTTTCATCGGTATAATCCAACTCATAGATTAAGTGTGCGGCAAGTTCTCTGGCATTTGAGCGTGTCATAAGTCTCTCCTTTTATGTATGCGGTTCAGGGGTGCTGACGCGTCAGCACCCCGAAAAGAAGCTATTCTTATTTCGCGGCAGCCTTGGGAACGGCTACGCCGCAGACATTTACATTCACGCGGAGCGGACGCACGCCCGTCATTGCGGCGACTTCATCGGCAATCGCCGTCTGCACGCTCTGCGCAACGGTCATGACCGCAGAACCCATCTTTACAATGAGGTTGCAGGAGACAGTCACGCCCTCTTCGGTGATCGCGACGCGGATCCCTTTACGGAGATTCTTCTTGCCGAGGATGTTGGAAAGATCGAGCGTTTGCGTCATGCTCAGCCCGTATACTCCTTCCACCTCACGCACAGCCAGCGACGCGATGGAGGCGATGACCTCCTCGGAAATGAGGATGCTGCCGTTTTCCTGTTCCTGAACGAGATAATCTTTATTTTCTGCCATTGCTATGATCTTCCCTTCGTAGTTGTTCCCCTCTATTCTATCACATTTTTCTCAAAAAACAATACCTTTATTCCACGCCGACGATATGAATATCGCTGAGCTTGTAATCCGTCTGCGACAGGACGATGTCGGCAAGCAGGGAAACATCGCTCTGCGTCAGTCCCTCTTCTGGCGCAGCGACTGCAAGGGAGATTCCCTCGTCCGTAATGTAGGCAACGCAGTCGGTATAGCCCTTTGCGATGACGAGGCTTTCAATCTGCGATTCCGCCAAGGCATCGGCAATAATCCCCTCTAACTTGCGGCTCGTCTCGGAAGTGTCGCTACCCTCGGCGTAGGCAATGGTCTCCTGCAAAAGCGTCACGGCTTCATCGCGCGCGTTTTGCCTTGACAGGCGCATCTGTGCAAAAGCTTCGCTGCTGTCCTGTGTGTTGCTTGCAAGCGCTTCCGTGTCACTCTGCGCGGTCGTGTCGTTGAGAACGAGCGTTGCCTCTCCGAGCACCTTATCCGCGTCCAGCGTCTGCGTCAGTTCCGGTGTGCTGCCGCCGTAGAGCCAGTTGAGGTATATGCCCGCGCATACCAAGACAAGCACTCCGGCAATCACTGCGTTGCGTTTCCATGTTTTCATTGTGATTCCTCCATTATTTCATTTTGACAACTGTGATCTGGTCGCTGCTCAAGCCGGTCAGTGCGGCGACCGCCTGCGTCAACGCGAGCTTGACTGAGGCGGAATCCGCACCCTCGCTGACGATCAGCGCGCCTTGAAAGAGCGGGTAGTCCACGGCGGATACCGCTGCTTTATCGTATGCGCTTCCCTCGGACAAAATCACGGTTTTTTGCTCCGATGTGCGCTGCGTTCCGCTGTCTGAGGTCTCCTCAGAATTCTGCGTATCCGTCAGATATCGCGTGCGGCTTCCGGTGCGAAGCATCAGCATGACCTCCACCCTACCCGCGCCTTCTATTTTGGAAAGCATCTCCGTAAGCCTCTGCTCCGTCCGGGCGGCATAGGCATCGTCGTCTGCCGCCGTCTGCGTAGCTTCGGCGGTTTGTGTCTGCGTCTCCTTTTTGCTGCTCGGAAGCAGCAGCAAGGCAATACCAAGCAGCAAAATCAGCACCGCGTATTTGTATTTTTTCAGTACCTTCAGCACTTTTCCCGTAATCTCATTCGCTCGTACCATATAGCTTCCACTCCTGATTTTCCGGTGCGATCCCAAGTGAATCGGTCAGATACGCAGCCAGAGACGAAATCTGTTCGGCAGTCAGCGTGCCGATAATCCGTACCTTATGCGGAACGGGGTACTCATCGTTTGTCAGCGTCACCTCCGCTTGAATCGCAGCGCCCAGCTCTGCCGCTTTGTTCTCAATGTATGTCTCCGTGGTCTGTTTTATGTGTTCCGATAGGACGCTGTGCGTTTTCTCTTCAACGGCGCTCGTATCAAAGGAATTTGCCTCGCAGATTTCCTTCAGCCGTTCGGAAAGCTTTTCCGTGTCCACAGATAGGAGCGGCGAAACGGCAACGAGCAGCACAAGGATCCCGCCGATAAACCGCACGAATTTATTGATCGGCGAACCATGCACCAGCACCGAAGCAAGCACTGCGATCATACAAACCGCCACAAGCGAGATCAAATAACTGCGCACCGTCTCCATCAAACCACCACCTTCATGAAACAAACCGAGGAGATCAGCAGGAGCAGCCCGCTTGTCCCGCACATGGCAAGCAAATACCCCATTGCGGTTGTGCAATGCTTCAGAAGCTTGATGTGGCTCGGGAGTCCAACCGTTCCGCTGATCGCCGCCGTGATTTTGAGCAGCAAATACTGGATCCCGACGCGCAAAAAGGGCACAAGGCAGGTCGCTACCACCGCCACCATGCCGAAAACGCCGACGGAGCTTTTCAAAATCGACGCGCTTGCAAGCAGTGTCTCAGAGGCATCGGAGATAATGCCTCCTACAACCGGGATCATACTGGAAACCGCTGCCTTCGTCGCTTTGATTGCCGCCGCGTCCGCCGCGCCGGAGATCACACTCGTTGCCGACATAAAGGCAAGAAAAAGATAGAGCAAAATGCGCAGGCTTTTGGAGATGACCCAGCCGATAAACTCCCGCAGCTCCGAGAGCATATCGCTTGCCAGCGCCGCCTCCGCCGCAGCGATGGCAAGATAGAGGAAAACCGCAGGAACCAAAAGCTTTGAAATGAGCTGCAGCAGCAGCTCGACAAACAGCGTAGTTCCCGCATAGAGCGCAGTAGAGGCATTCACGCAGCCGCTCATTGCCGCAGCCGATGCCATCACCGGCATAAGGCAGGCACTGTATGCCGCAATGTCCTGCACCGTGCCGGTCGCGAGGGAAACCATCGTTTGCACCGTGCCGACAATGGCGGCGCAAATGCCGAGCGCACCTGCCGCAGTGATTACACCGGCGTACTTCCCGACGGAAGATAACTCGACAATCGCGCAAAGCGTTGTGATACCCAGCAGCATCGCGCAGAGCCGTAAGCCGCTTTTCAGGGACTCCCCTGTTTTCCCGAAGGCATTGAAGAATACGGATTTGATGCTATCCCACAAGTCCCCCTGTACCGACGGCGAAATATCGGGCATAATTTCCTCGGCTTCCTCTGAAAGCCCGTCATCTAAAGCATCGGTGTCAATCCCGATGCTCTCTGTGGCGAACGCATTTGCGCTGAGGAAAAGCGCAAGCAATATGCCTAAAATCAGCCGTCTCATCTCAGCCTCCGCTCATTTGTTCCACCATGTCAATGACCGCCTCCATCAGCGGAAGCGCAACATACAGCGCAAGCACGCCGCCGCAGACCTCGACGAGCTTGGCAATCGCGTTTTCTCCCGCATCCGCACAAATTGTCGCACTGAGCTGTGTCAGAATTCCGATGCCAATGGTTTTCAGCATCGGCGTCATCAGCGCCTTGTCCAGTCCGGCAAGATTGCGCAGCTTTGACATGAATTCAACCACCGGCTCTGCCAAACGCATCAAAAAAACACCGAGCAGGACGCAGGCAGCAAGGCTTAACAGCAGCGCAAGCTCCCGATTGGTCTTTTTCAGCATTGCGGTCAGCACGACCGTGACAATGGCAAGCACTGCCGCTTGTAAAAAAACTTCCATCAGAAATCAAACAGATTTTTCACAAGGTCGAAAAGCTGCGCGATCTTCTGCACAACGATCAGCAGCACTACGACCAACCCCGCAAGCGTCGTCATCGTCGCCTGCTCCTCTCTGCCCGAACGCACCAATACTTGATTGAGAATCGAGACGATGATTCCGACCGCTGCAATCTTAAAGATCAGATCAATATCCATGCGCTTAAACCATCAGGATCACGAGCGCCAGACCTGTGCAGAAGCCCAGCACCGCATAGCCCTTCGCAAGCGGCTTCTTCTCCGCCTCGCAGCGTTCCATGGCAGCGTTCAAACGGTGCGCCGTCATTTGCAGCAGACGGTTTTCCCCGTCAAGGTCATAACGTCCCAAAGCCTCAAACAGCTCCAAAAGCGCCATTTTTGCGTCGTTTGGCAGCGTTAAGCCGCGAACCTCCTCCATACTCTGCGCCGCCGCCTTCGTGCGCGGTAATCCATCCTCCAGCTTTTGTGCATATTGCAGCAAATACGCCGAGGCGG
>JAEDOK010000158.1 GCA_016302005.1 Oscillospiraceae bacterium
CGTGGCGGGTGGTGTTGGAATTCTCGGCGCGGAAGGTCGGACCGAAGGTGTAGATATTGCGGAACGCCATGGCGTAGGTCTCGCCGTTGAGCTGACCGGAGACGGTCAGGTTGGTCGGCTTGTTGAAGAAGTCCTTGCTGAAATCGACCTCGCCGTCCTCGGTGCGGGGCGGGTTATTGAGATCCAGCGTCGTCACTTGGAACATCTCACCCGCGCCCTCGCAGTCGGAACCGGTGATGAGCGGCGTGTGAACATAGACAAAGCCGCGCTCCTGGAAAAATTTGTGGATCGCAAAGGCGGCAAGGCTGCGGACGCGGAAGACGGCTTGGAAGGTGTTTGTGCGCGGACGCAGATGGGTCATTGTGCGCAGGTATTCCAGCGTGTGGCGCTTCTTTTGCAGAGGATAGTCGGGCGTGGATGCCCCCTCGACCGCGACGGTGTCCGCTTGCAGCTCAAAGGGCTGCTTTGCCTCGGGGGTCTCGACCAGCGTGCCGGTGACGATCAGGGCAGCGCCGACATTGAGCTTGGAGACCTCCGCGAAATTTGCCATCGTGTCGTGGTAGACGACCTGCAGCGGGCTGAAAAAGGTGCCGTCGGACAGGACGATAAAGCCGAACGCCTTGGAAGCGCGCACGGAGCGCACCCAGCCACCGACCGAAACGGTCTTTCCCGCGTAGGCTTTCGTGTTCTTAAAAAGCTCTCGAACGGTAATCAGTTCTTCCATGATTTTCCTCTCATTTTTTATTCATTACAACAGCATAACGCCTGCATCGGCGCAGGATTTGAGGGTTTCCTTATCCCAAATGCTCGACTGTACCTCACCGATGTGGGCGCAGCCCAAAAGCAGCATACACAGACGGGACTGCCCGATGCCGCCGCCGATGGTCAGGGGCAGCTCGCCGTTTAAGAGTGCCTTGTGGAAGGGCAGCTCCCGGCGGTCGTCGCAGCCGGCTTCGGTGAGCTGGCGGTCAAGCGATTCGGGGCTGACGCGAATGCCCATCGAGGAGACCTCGTAGGAGCGGTCCAGCACGTCGTTCCAGAACAGAATGTCGCCGTTGAGCGCCCAGTCGTCGTAGTCCGGCGCTCTGCCGTCATGCGGCTTGCCGGAGCGGAGCTTGCCGCCGATCTGCATCAGGAAAACCGCCTTGTCCTTGTGCAGACGGTGGAATGCGGTCTCTCGCTCCTGCGCGGTCTGCAAATCAGGGAACATGTCCTCGACCTCCTGCGTGGTGACAAAGATCACCTCGCGGGGAATACGGGTCTTAATCTGCGGGAATTCAATTTTCAGCGTCTCGCCCGTGACATAGATCGCGTTGACGATGCGCTGGACGGTGTCCTTCAGCGTTGCGACATTGCGCGTCTCCGCAGTCAGCACCTTCTCCCAGTCCCACTGATCGACATAGACCGAGTGGAGGTTATCGACAATCTCGTCGCGGCGGATGGCGTTCATGTCGGTGACAAGACCCTTGCCGGGACGGAAGCCGTAGCGCGCAAGGGCGTAGCGCTTCCATTTTGCCAGCGAGTGGACGACCTGCGCTTCCTCGCCGACGTCGGGGACGTCAAACGAGACCGGACGCTCATAACCGTTCAAATTGTCATTCAGTCCGGAAGCCTCCTCAACAAACAACGGCGCGGACACACGCATCAAATCGAGCGCGCGGCAAAGATTTTTCTGAAAATTATGCTTGATGTACTCGATGGCGCACTGCGTCTCATAAACAGACAGCGGATTCGAGTACCCCTCCGGGATGTAGCATTTTTTCATGGTTGACGTCTCCTTTCATTGAATATTTGTGAAGTATTTTGATCTACGGCTTCCGCCGATAGATTTGCAATATATTATACACGGGCGAATTTGGATTTACAAGAAAAAATTCATAATTTTTTCATTTTTTTGTGAGAAAGTGGTTGACAAGTGTAAACCTGCGTGCTACAATAGGGTTACAGATGTAGACCAAACGAAAAGGAGGGAATAACCAATGGCAATTTCAATTTCACCGAACGAATGGCGTATCATGGAGCTGCTTTGGCAGTCGCCGCTGACACTGATGGAGCTGGTGCGGCAGTTAGGGCAGAGCGAGGGCTGGGCGAAAAGCACGGTCACGACGATGGTGCGGCGGATGGAGAGCAAGGGCTTGATTTCCTACGAGGAAGCGGGCAGAACCAAGACCTTCCGCGCTGCGGTTGAAAAGGAGGAGGTCGTTGCCACGGAGACGAACTCGCTTCTGCGCAGAGCGTATGATGGCAGCATCGGCTTGCTTGTCAGCGCGATGGCAAGGCGGAATGACCTGACCCGCAGCGACATCGACGAGCTGTACGCGATCTTACAGAAAGCGGAGGAGGAAATGAAATGATACAGATTTTAATTTCTTCGAGCGTGCTGATCCTTGTGCTGGTCGCGCTGCGGAAGCTACTTCGCGGAAAGATCAGCCTGCGCCTGCAATATGCACTTTGGCTGACCGTCGCGGTGCGGCTGCTGGTGCCTGTGCAGTTCGGCATGTCATCCTTCAGCCTGAGCAGCATCAGCGAAAAGCCCGAACAGGCAGTGCAGACCCTGATGCAGCAGCCGATCGGAACTGCGCAGACAGCGCCCGCAGAGCAGCCGGTGGAAAATGTGCAGACGCAACAGAGCACACCCGCCCAAACGCAGAACCTACCGGCACAGACGCAAAACGTACAGAATGTCACGCAGGCAACGAGCGCTGCTGCACCGCAGACGGAGCAGCCCGTTGTTTTGGAAGCGGAAAGCAGTGCGGCGGATGGCGTGACGGTCGGGCAGGTGCTGAAAATCGTCTGGCTGGTCGGCGTGGGGCTTA
>JAEDOK010000159.1 GCA_016302005.1 Oscillospiraceae bacterium
TCCTTCGTCGCGAACGGCTGCGCTAACGACTCGGCGCGCCGGTGCAGGAACTACCAAATGCGTACAAACTCCCCTCCCATGTCATTGCGAGGAGCGCAGCGACGTGGCAATCTCATGCACGCTCCCCCCCCTCAAATGCCGCACCCTCACCGTAGGGCACGCACCCGCAATACCCGCAAGGGGCACGCCGCATCCGTAACGCTCCTTCGTCGCGAACGGCTGCGCTAACGACCTCGGTGTGCCGGTGCAGAACCCTAACCGCGCACAGTCCCCCCTTATCCCATTACACATTCATCCAAAAATCAATTTTTCCTTGAAAGCGCATACAATTTCCCACTCCCGACCAAAATCAACGGTTGGGAGTGGTTTTTCTTGGGGAAAATACGAATTGACAAATTTCTCTTTTGTGCTATACTATGCAAAAAAACGACAAGCTCGGAGGTTCCCCATGGGAAAATTTTCAAATATAATGATCGCCAGCGACTTTGACCGCACCCTGACCGACCCGCAGGATCACATTCCCCCGTCCAATCTCGACGCGATCCGTTATTTCATGGACGAGGGCGGCACCTTTACCGTAGCCAGCGGCAGAAGCATCCCGCTGTTTCGCCAAAAGGCGGCGCTTGTGCCCGTGAATGCCCCCTGCATTCTCAGCAACGGCGCGATCGTGTACGACTACGCGACCGAAACGCTTGCGCATTTTGAACCGCTGGACGAGGAATTCGCGCCGAAGATCATCGCCGCCGCGCGGGCGTATGACAATTCGCTGAGTGTTGAGGTGCAGTGCCTCGACAAGCATTACATCTACGGCACAGATACAACGCGTGACCGTTTCCTCACCGCCAGCGGGGTGAAGCCGATCCATATAGAGGAGGATCCGCCCTTCCCGTGGATGAAGATCGTCGTCTGCGCCGCGCAGGACCGTGTCATCGAGAGCTACGACGAGGTACCGCCCGAAAAGCTGGAAAAATTCCGCCTGCTGATGGAATATCTTGACCGCTTCTGCCGCGAGAAATGCTATGTCACCCGCTCCATGCCGCGGGTCATTGAGATCGGCGCGAACACCTGCAATAAAGGAACGGCAGCGCGTGCATTGGCAAATTCCCTCGGCGGGAAGACCCTTGTTTGCATCGGCGACGCGATGAACGATCTTACCATGCTCCGCGAGGCGGATATTGCCTATGTCCCCACGGACTGCGACCCCGCCCTGCGCTCCCTCCCCTTCTGCAAGCCCACGGTTTCCTGCACGGAAGGCACCGTCGCCGCAGCGATCAAAGCGCTGGAAGAAACCCTGAAATAATAAAATCCATCGCCTCTGCCCTTGCAGAGGCGATGGTTTTCTTTCTATAGAATGTAGGGCGGGGACATGTCCCAAATGACCGCGAAGGGGCGGACAGTACAAAGACACAAATTTGTACGCAATCGATACTTCCTGCCCAAGCTTGCACCTGCAAGGGGTATGCCGCATCCGTAGCGCTCGTTCCTCGCGAACGGCTGCCTTTTTTGTCATTGCGAGACCAGTGCGCACACTGGTCGTGGCAATCTCCTACAGACACCATCTTCATTCCGCCGCGCCGCCGGCGCTGAAATACTCCTGCGCAGGCGTGCCCGTTTCCCCGTTGTATTCCAGCAGGAAGCCCGCGCACTCGCCGTTCGGCGCTTCGATTTCAATGTACCACCTCGGCATTCCCTCCGGGCGCTCAAGTGCACTGAAAATCACGCAGCCATCCTCCGCATAGGTGGATTGTACCGCCTTGTCCGTCAGCGCATAGCCGCCCTCCTCGTCCCAAACCACACCGAACAGGTTAACATAACTTCCGACAAAACCAGGGATGATGTATACGTGGTCATACTCGCCCTCCCGCCATGTCACGGTAGCGGTCGGCTCCTTCTCGAACGGCTCATTCAGGAGCACGCCGAGCGTCCCCGCCTTAGCGTAGGCGGCGTAGGCGCTGTTTTCCATCATATCTATCAGCTGTGATTCCAATGTCACAGGTGCCTCAGTCGTTCTCGGCTGCGGTGCCTCTGCCGCACACGCGCTGAGCAGCAGTATCAGCATCGCGCAGAGGCATAGGATCCGTTGTTTCATGGCTGCTCCTTTCCCTGCATCTCCGCAAAGCAGGAATTTTCCTGCGGAGGATTGCACTTCTCCACGGTATATGTTATAATCAAACGCACCGGAGCAAGCGCTGTGTTTTCCTTTTCATGGAAACCGCTGCGCTTTCCGTATTTGTTATTATAGCATATTCTTTTTCATTTGTGGAGTGTTTTATGAAAAAAAGACGATTTCGTATCTGGCTGCTGCTTTCATGCTTGTGGCTTGTGGTGATTTTTGGGCACTCGTCCATGCCGGCTTCCGCAAGCAACGCCGAGAGTCTCGGGTTTTTGGCGGTCGTGCAGACGATGTTTCCATGGATGACAAACCATTTTCTGCGGAAGTTGGGGCATTTTACCGAATTTGCCGTTCTCGGCGTGTTTGTGACCGGAGCCTTCCGCAACGCGAAAAATTTCACGCTGTTCAAGCCCCTCGGGCTGTGTCTGTTCACCGCCGTGTGCGACGAAACCTTGCAGCTTTTCATCGCCGGTCGCAGCGGCAATGTCCGCGACATTTGGATCGACTTCTCCGGTGCCCTCCTCGGCACCCTCCTGACATGGCTGATCTATAAACTCCGCAAGCGCTGATCCCTCTGCACCTCTGTAGGGCGGGGACATGTCCCGGTCGTGTGTAGGAACCGTTAACTATATACAAAGAAGCAACAAGATTGCCGCGTCG
>JAEDOK010000160.1 GCA_016302005.1 Oscillospiraceae bacterium
TATAGACGATCTCATACTTGCCGGAAATCTTAGCCATTGTTGTTTGCACCTCCTTTTGGACTTTTGGCCGCCGGTCGCGCCGGCGGCAAGGATCGCCTGCTTGTCCGCAGGCTTATCTATTTTACCTGTGAAAATGGAATTTGTCAACCGTTATTTTGCGAAAAATCGGAAAAAGCGGGAGAAAGTTGGCGATGCTGCGAAGATAACCCGGTCTGTCATTGCAGGGCACCTCGTGCCCGACGGCCTCGTTTGCCATTGCGAGGCTTGCGGAGCAAGCCGTGGCAATCTATTTTGTATATAGTGAATAGTGAACAGGGAATAGAGAATAGTGAATAGATCGTGTAGGGCGGGGGCATGCCCCCGCCGTGGAACTGCCGACTTCGTAGAAATTCGTTCGTATGCACCGTCTGCCGCTTACGCGGTCGGTGGAGGCATGCCCCGTCCCTGCAAACTCCTTTCGCGCCTGTAGCCGTATGATCAGCCGCGTTGGGAAAAATTTCACATTCCCTATTGACAGCGTAACAATGTTATGCTATTATCATATCGTAACAGTGTTACGGAAAGGAGGCGACCGTTACGGACGAAGATCTGATCTCCAAACGGGAGCTATTGGAGCAGTACGGCATCTCTTACGGTGCGCTCTACCGCTGGAAGCGGATGGGGCTGATCCCGGAGGACTGGTTCCTGCGCCGCGCGACACCGACGGGGCAGGAGACATTTTTCCACCGCGGTCAGATCTGCCCGCGCGTGGAGCTGATCCGCGCACGCGGTGAGGTGTCGCTGGAATCGCTGGCTGAGGAACTGAACGGCAGCGAGGTCAAAAAACCGCGCCGCCGCTTGATCGTTACCGACCACTTTTCCTCGAAGAGCTTCTGGCTCGATGAGCTGACCGCCGTCACGGTGATCGACGGCGACGAAAAAACCGAATTTTTGCTGCATTTGAAGGGAGAAGAGTAATATGGAAAAGAAAAATCTGCATACCTCCGGTGCGCTGCACATCGACGGCGGCGACTATAACGAGGTTCATGTCAGTGGGAGCATCAAGATCTCCGGCGATCTTGCCTGTGAGACGCTGCGCTGCTCCGGCGCAACGAAGGTCGAGGGCGCACTCGACTGCAAGGGCGAGCTGTCCAACTCCGGCTCGGTCAAGGTCACGGGCGCGGTGAGCCTGGGCACGGCGCGCGTCTCCGGCAGCTTTGCCTGCGAGAACGACCTCCGGTGCGAGGGCAGCCTGCGTGCCTCGGGCAGCGTCCGCTGCGGCGGAGACCTGCGGGTCACTGAGGGACATTTTTCCGGCTCGTGCAGCGTGGGCGGCGGCGTCCACGCGGGCAGCCTTGCCTGCTCCGGCAAGCTCGCGGCGGAAAAGGACGTCGAGGCGGAGGAATTCAAGAGCAGCGGCAGGCTGGAGATCCACGGCCTGCTCAACGCCGAGCGCATCGAGATCAGCGCCGACGGCACCAGCGACGTCGGGGACATCGGCGGCGGCACGATCCTTGTCCGCAGGGACGGACGCGTGTTCTGCTTCGGCATCGGACGGCGTGGACTGCGCGTGCGCACGATTGAGGGCGATCAGGTGGAGCTGGAATATACGCAGGCGAAGGTCGTCCGCGGCAAGTACGTCCGCATCGGCGCGGGCTGCGAGATCGACCGCGTGGAGTATTCCGGCGACCTGACCGTCGAAGGCGGCGTCGTCCGCGAGCAGGTGCGCGTGTGATCCTATTATTATAATGTATAACCCCACGGGCGGCGTCGCTGCCCGTGGGGTTATTTGTCGGCTTGTTCCATCTCCCGCGCGATCGCATCGAGAATAAAGCGGTTCATGCTCTTTCCCTGCCGCGCGGCAAACTCCGCGATTTTCTGACGTTGGCCTTTGGGGACAACAACGTTGATGCGGTCATAGGCCTTTTTATTGTACCTTGCGGTGGCTTCCCTCTGTGCGTCTGAGTAGGACATTCATATCACCCAAAAATATACTAACGCAATATCTGGTGATTATGTATAATTGCGTAAGTATATATTTGGCGAAAAAGTCAATGGATATAATTGTGTAAGTATAATATAATCATAATACTGATTACGACTCCGGCTGCTCTTCTTCGTAATTGGCAAGGGCGTATTCGATGCACTGATTGACGATCTTATTAAAGGACACGCCTGTTTTGAGGTTCAGCTCGTTGATCTTGTCAAAGGTTTCCGCTTTCATACGAATCGTGCGGCTGATGGAAGACAGCTTTTCGTCTTCTGTGTTAATCTTAAATGGCTTCAATTTTCATCCCTCCGCAAATATTGTATTCTTTTTAGCGATATGTTATAATGTACAAAAAAGAAATCAAATATGTACACATAGGAGGGAATAGTAGATGGAACACTACGAAAAAATGTATTATCATCTGTTCAACGCCGTCAGCGATGCACTGGCGGAGCTGGAGCGCTGCAACTACGGCGCGGCAGGGGAGCTGCTGAAAAGTGCGCAATGCGCCTGCGAGGAGCTGTTTTTGCAGCAGTCAGACGCGCAGGAAAGCAGAAACGAATCTCAGCATAAGGCCCGCCCCCTCGCAATGAAATAGCGGAGACTTTTCGACACGCTGCGGCGGGGACCCGTCCCCGCCCTGCTTTTTTGTTCGCAGAAGTGAGCACCGCAGTCATTCACGCTTAGCCCTCTGCCCTTAGTCCGGCGATCCGCTTTTTCTCTGTTTCTCACAAAGTTTCTCAAAAAAATTTATGAAAAATCACAAAAAAGGGCTTGACATTCACGGGCGCGTGTATT
>JAEDOK010000161.1 GCA_016302005.1 Oscillospiraceae bacterium
TGCCGCCTTACGGATGCGGCGTACCCCTTGCGGGTGCAATCTCATTTTGACTAAGGGCTAAGGACTAAGGGTGAAGAACCGGGGTGCGATAGACGGATCGTAGGGCACGACGACCTCGGCGTGCCGACCGCGCAGCGGCAGACGGTACAGACGAATAGATTTGTACGCAGTCGATAGTTCCTGCACCGGCGCGCCCAGTGGTCGCGCCCTACTCTTTTTTGGTTCGGGCGGCAAACTACCCGGTCATTTGTCATTGCGAGGCTTGCGGAGCAAGCCGTGGCTGCGCAGCCGTTGGCGGCTTTGCCGCCTTACGGATGCGGCGTACCCCTTGCGGGTGCAATCTCATTTTGACTAAGAGCTAAGGACTAAGGGTGAAGGACTGAGGTGTTTGCTTACGCAAACGAATTTATACGGCGCGTCAGGGATGCCGCGCGCTACAGGTGTGCGCGTTGCGCACGGATTTGTATTGTAGGACGGAGGCATGCCCCATCCCTACAATAGCCGTTCGACGGCTTTTCCTTCACCGCAGATAGGGGTTCTCTCTTCTTTCGCGTGCGAGGGTGGTCGCCTCGCCGTGACCGGGGTAGACGGCAAGGTCGCCCGGAAGCTGCGCAAGGCGGCGCAGGCTCCGGCACATCTCGCTGCCGCTGCCGCCGGAAAAATCCGTCCGTCCGCAGCTCCCGGCGAACAGCGTGTCGCCGGAGAAGAGCGCGTCCCCGCAGCGCAGGCACACCGAGCCGGGTGTGTGACCGGGCGTGTGCAAAACGGTGAAATTCAGCTTGCCGACCGTGACCGTATCACCCTCGCCGTAGCCGTCGGTGTAATAAAGCGGCCCGTCGGTCAGGTATTCCGGCAGGGTCAGCTCGTTTTCGTGCATCCAGACGGGGCAGCGCAGCGCCTGCGTAAGCCCCGCGATCGCGCCAACGTGGTCAAAATGCCCGTGGGTCAGCAAAATGGCCTGTATCGTCAGGGAGCTCTCCCGCGCGGTCTGCAAAATGCGCTCCGGCGCAGCCGCCGGGTCGATCACGGCGGCAACGCCGTCCCCGTCCGCGACGAGATAGCAGTTCGTCTCCAACTGTCCCAGCGGTAACGTGTAAATTTTCATTGTTTTCCTCCGTCAATCATCCATGGCATAAGGGATGCCGAGTGCGCCGTCCGAAACATAGACGGTCACCTCGTCGCCGATCTCCGTGCTCTCGTAGCGCTTCTTGTCAACCGAAAGATCAAACGATGTGCCGTCAGGCAGGACGACGGTCAGATAATTGCTCTTTGTTTTTCCGGTCGAAATGCGCATATTCTCCACGACGGCGATCCTTTCCTCAAGCCCGTCCGTGTCGAGCAGATAGTTGACCTCGCCCACGAATGACACGCCGTAGAACAAAAAGGGGAAGATCAGACCGACGAGCACCGCCTTCTGCCTGCGCCATTCCTTCGTAAGCACGAGCGTCGCCGCCAGAAGCACAGCCAGCGCGATCCCCGCGGCAAGGAAAACCTTGCCCCATTGCAAAAACACAAAGTCCTTGAGCACACGCATGACGGGAAAAATCGAGCCGAGCATCAGCGGCAGCACGAGAGGTGCGCGGGTACGTTCGGCGCGTTTGGTCTCCGCAAGGGTGGTATCGTTGGGAAAAATGCAATAAAGCGCAAGCGTGCACAGCGGCGCAAGCAGCGCAAGCACGGCAAACAACTGATAGGGCACATGGAGAAACAGCCACGGAAGGTCGATCAGCAAGGTGGCGATCAGCAAGCCTGTCGAGACCTTGCGCAGCAGCGCCACGCGCTTGGGATCGGGCGCGACATCCGGCTCGTGCGGAACGCGGCTTCTTTGCTCTGTGCGGTTGGCAGTGCATTGCGCGAAAAACGCGCGAACCTGTTCGCCGGAGGCAAGGGCATTCATGCGGTGCTTGCGGCGCCCCGAGCGGAGCGTCACGACGACCTCGTCACGATCCCACTTGTTGTTGTACCGCTCCTGAAAGCTGACGCTGAACGTCTCGTCGAGCGGGAAAGAAAGGTCTTTCTTTCCGAGCGGACGCAGCGGCTTTTTCGGATCCTGCAGCAGCGCCTCGTCGAAGCCGCGAAACTCCCCGCCGACGCGGTAGGCGCGCAGCTCGCCCGGCGTGCGGATGAGCTGGTAGTTGCGGTCGCTGATTAAAAAATGGACAAGGAGCATATCGCCGGAGGTCGGAAGCTCGGTCTCATCCTCCTCTTCTTCGATCTCTTCCGCCTCTCCGCTCTCGTCTGTCCGCGCCTTTTTCACCTTTTTCAGCACCTGGGGGACAAGAAACAGCAGCGCGAGGTAGACGATCGAAAAATATCGGTTCCACGGTTCGGGCAGCGCTTTGGGCAGGAAGATCAGCAGCACCAGTCCGTAGCCGCCGGGCAGTCCCGGCCAGCCGACCAAAAAGAAGAAAAATGCGGCAAGACCCGTACCGAACGCGGCAATGCAGAACACGCCGCGCTGCCACATCTCGCTCTCCGGCCCGACGAAGCCGTTCAGCAAAAAGCCAAGGCCGACCGCCGCCGCAAGCATCACCAGCGCCACGGGCAGGCGTTTGCCAAATGGGGTTTTCAGAAATTTTTTCATGGGAGTACCCTCTCTTTATCCTTTGTTATAAAGCCGGTGCAGGAACTACCGACTGCATACCAGCTTGTTCCTTTGTGCCGTCTGCCGCTTCGCGGTCGGGGACGTTTGCGAGCGCCGCCTGTGGCGGGAAACCGATGGGCGATCCAGCGAAGCGAACGCCCATCGGAAAG
>JAEDOK010000033.1 GCA_016302005.1 Oscillospiraceae bacterium
AGGTAAGCATCGCGAAAATATGTCTCGTACCAATCACGATATCGCAATTAAAATATGCTTTGCACATTTTAATTGGTGATTGGTATGAAGCAACCGACGCAATGGGGCACTACTCTTTCTCCGCTGGCAGCGAAGAAATGCCGAATACCGTCAGCAAAAGCCCTGCAAGGAACAGCAGCACGTTCGGCAGAAGAAGTGCGACGTCAAAGTCAAGAAGAAACAGGTTAAACAGAAGCAATACCACGCTGATCAGCAGCATACACATGCCGAAAAAGACCTTTAAAACCTGCTTTATATAGCGCCGATCCATTCCATTTTACCTCCGATTTTAAGATACTTTTAACTGTATTATATTTCCTGCGCGCGGACTTGTCAAGTATCGGGAGACAGAACAGAGCGCCCGTTTTGGGGAAGCCGCCGATGCTTGCTTCCTGCGGGCATAGAGGCGCAGCGATGCTTTCCCAAAAAAACACGCAGACCTGCATTTGCAGATCTGCGTATTTCACCGATCGAATCGGCAATCAGTCGAGAATATCGACCGTGACGCGCTTTCCGTCGCGCTGGGCGACGGCTTTGATGACGGTGCGGATCTCTTTTGCAATACGACCCTGTCTGCCGATGACCTTGCCCATATCCTCGGGCGCAACGCGCAGCTCAAGCACCGTGTTGTCTCCGTCCTCTCTCTGCGTAACCGTGACCGCGTCGGGTTGATCGACCAGTTGTTTTGCCACGTAGAGCAAGAGTTCCTCCATCGTAAAGCTCCCTTCTATTAAAGGACGTTAGCCTTTTTCAAAAGAGCCTTCACGGTGTCGGTCGGCTGAGCGCCGTTCTTGATCCACTGCTGTGCCTTCTCGGCGTCAACGGTGATGGTGGCGGGTTCGGTCAGGGGATTGTAGGTGCCGATCTCTTCGATGCAGCGACCGTCACGCGGGCTGCGGGAATCCGCAACGACGATACGGTAGTAGGGAGCCTTCTTTGCACCCATTCTTCTCAGTCTGATCTTTACCATGGGGTTTCACCTCCAAATTTTTTCTCAAGTATTTAGGAACCTCTGAACAAATCGACTGCGGCGCTCAGCGGATCTTTTGCCGCAACTTTTCGGTTGGAAAACCTTGAAATACACAAAGTATTCCTGCGGTTTCCCGACCTTAATTTGCGACAAAATCTCTCGCTGACCGCTCTTGCAGATTTATTCAGAGCTTCCTTTGTGATTTATCGTCAGACCAAACGGTCTAATGATCTTTACATGCCTGGCATTCCGGGGAAGCCGCCCATTTTTCCGAACAGCTTGCGCTTTTTGCCGCCCTTGCCGTTCATCTGCTTCATGAGCTGCTGCATCTGCTCAAACTGCTTGAGCAGGCGGTTGACATCCTCGACCTTTTGACCGCAGCCGAGGGCAATGCGGCGCTTGCGCGAGGAGTTGAGACAGGCGGGATTTTCCCGCTCGTAGGGTGTCATGGAGAGGATGATCGCTTCAATACGGGAGGTGGCATTTTCGTCCACCTGCACATTTTTCAGAGAACCCATCCCGGGGAGCATCCCTAACAGATCCTGCATGGAGCCCATGGACTTGATCTGCACGAGCTGGTCATAAAAGTCCGCGAGGGTGAATTTGTTTTGGCGCAGCTTCTGCTCCAATTCGGCGGCTTTCTTTTGGTCGAGCGCCTGCTCCGCCTTTTCGATCAGCGTGAGCACATCGCCCATACCCAAAATGCGGGACGCCATGCGCTCCGGGTGGAACGGCTCGATCATGTCAAGCTTTTCGCCCGTGCCGATGAATTTGATGGGCTTGCCCGTAACGGCTTTGACCGAGAGCGCAGCACCGCCTCTGGCATCGCCGTCGAGCTTTGTCAGCATTACGCCGTCAATGTCAAGCCATTCGTTGAAGGACTGGGCGGCGTTGACCGCGTCCTGACCCGTCATGGCGTCAACGACAAGCAGAATTTCGCTCGGCTGCACCTCGGACTTGATGGATTTCAGCTCGTTCATCAGGGCTTCGTCCACATGCAGACGGCCGGCGGTGTCTAAGAACACCATGTCGTTGCCGTGCTGCTGGGCGTGGCGGATGGCGGCCTTTGCGATCTTGACGGGGTTTTCCTGCCCCATCTGGAAGACGGGAATGTCGAGCTGCGCACCCACGACCTCCAACTGCTTGATGGCAGCGGGGCGGTAAATGTCGCAGGCGACGAGGAGCGGGCGCTTGCCCTGCTTTTTGAACAGACCCGCAAGCTTTGCGCCGTTGGTGGTTTTGCCCGCGCCCTGCAGACCGACGAGCATGACCACCGACGGGGACTTGGGCGAGATGGTGATGCGCTGGTTTTCGCTGCCCATGAGGGCGATCAGCTCTTCGTTGACGATTTTGACGATCATCTGCGCGGGCGTCAGACTTTCGAGAACATCCTTGCCGACACAGCGCTCGGACACGGATTTGACAAAATCTTTGACGACCTTGTAGCTGACATCCGCCTCCAAGAGGGCAAGGCGAATTTCGCGCATCGCTTCTTTGATATCGGACTCGGACAGACGCCCCTTGCCGCGGAGCTTTTTGAACGCGGCGTTGAGCTTAGCGGTCAGACCTTCAAATGCCATAGTATTACTCCTTTAAGGAAGAGACAGCGGCAAAGATGCGCTCGGCGCTTTGCCGCACGGTGGGATCTTCGTGGTGCAGCAGGGGAGTGGCGGCGGCGATGATCTCCTCGCGCAGCTTTCGGAGGCTCTGCGCCTGCGCGAGGCAGCCGGTCGCTTCCTCCATGCCCCGCAGGATCGCCTCGGTGCGGGAAATGGTGTCGTGCACGCCCTGACGGGAGATACCCTCCTGCTCCGCGATCTCTCCGAGGGAGAGGTCTTGGTTATAGTAGAGGTCGAAGTAGGTCTTCTGCTTTTCCGTCAGCATACCGCCGTAATAGTCGAGGAGGAGGGACATTTTAAACGCTTCCTGTTTCATCCCAACGCCTCCTACAGCCTCATTGCCCGCCTATTGTACAACATTCTTCTCTGCTTGTCAAGAGAAAAAACTTGACACCTGCGTACAAATTTGTTTTCTTCCGCAGCGGGCGGCTGATAGCCGCCCCTACAACTACAATCGTAGGTAACGCTGTAGGGGCGGATAGTATCCGCCCGCGGGCAGGGACTGCGATTCGCTTCCAAACTACCGGTCTTCTGCGGTGAAGGCCTTACAGAACGGGCGCAGGGGGCATTCGCCGCATTTGGGACTGCGCGCGGTGCAGAGGTCGCGTCCGAACAGGACGATCCGGTGGCAGAAATCGGAGCTTTCCTCCGGCGGGAGGATGGCACGGAGCTGCTTTTCCACCTTCTCCGGCTCCTTGCCGGAGGCAAGCCCAAGACGGTTGCTGATGCGGATGCAGTGCGTATCACAGACGACGGAGCCGGGGCGGCGGTAAATGTCGCCCAAGAGCAGATTTGCCGTCTTGCGCCCGACACCGGGGAGCTTTAACAGCGCCTCCATCGTGTCGGGAACCCTGCCGCCGTGCTCCGTGCGGAGGAGCTGACACGCCTGCACGATATCCTTTGCCTTTTGACGGTAAAAGCCGCAGGAATGGACGTAGGTCTCGACTTCGGCAATGTCCGCATCGGCGAAGGCATCCAGGGTAGGGAAGCGGGCAAAGAGTGCGGGGGTGATGAGATTGACCCGCGCGTCCGTGCACTGCGCGGAGAGCCGTACCGCGATCATCAGCTCATAGTCCTTTTCATATTGCAGCGCGCACAATGCGGAGGGGTACCGCTCCTTGAGCGCGGCAATGATCTCATTGATGTATTCCATAAAAACACCGCCTTTTCGACAATTATAGCATACTTTGACAGGGAAGGGAATTGCCTTTTCCTGCAAAATTCGATATAATCGGTTCGGGTGATCGTATGAATATGGAAACGCTCGGCGCATGGAAGCCGCTTTTGCAGCAGGAGCTGTCCGCGCCGTATTTTAAGGCGTTAACTGCCCGTGTCGATGCCGCAAGGCAGGAAACGGAGGTCTATCCTCCTGCGGGACGGGAGTTTTTCGCGTTGGAGAAAACGCAGCCGCAAGCCGTGCGCGTTGTGATTTTGGGGCAAGACCCTTATCACGAGCCGGGACAGGCGATGGGGCTTGCCTTTTCGGTGACAAAGGGAACCGCGCTGCCGCCGTCGCTGCGGAATATCTATCAGGAGTTGCAGGACGATCTCGGCATCGTGCCCGCGCCGCACGGCGATCTGACTTCATGGGCGGAGCAGGGCGTGCTGCTGCTCAACACCGTCTTGACCGTCGAAAAGGGAAAGGCGAACAGCCACGCAGTATGGGGCTGGCAGCGGCTGACCGATGCGGTGATCTCTGCGACGAATGCGCTGCCACAGCCGATGGCGTTTGTGCTATGGGGCGCGCAAGCGCAAAAAAAGGCGGCGCTTGTCCGAACACAAGCACCGCGATTATTGCTCTCCGCGCCGCATCCAAGCCCGCTTTCGTCCTACCGCGGCTTTTTCGGGAGCAAGCCCTTTTCCAAGATCAACGCCTTTTTGCAGGAAAACGAGGTACCTCCGATAAATTGGTAACCCCTGTAGGGCGGGGACATGTTCTGTTGAATCAGCGGCTCTGTCTGCGCAGGCAAAGCCCGCTTGCCAATCGCCTTGATTCTGCCACTCCTTTTTGCTCGCTTCTCCCGCCGCAGGCGGCGCTCGCAAACGTCCCCCCGCCGACCGCGTAAGCGACAGACGGTACAAACAACCGTGAGATTGCCACGGCGCAAGCGCCTCGCAATGACACAAAAAGGCTACCCCCCATTTGTCATTGCGAGGAGCGCAGCAACGTGGCAATCTCGGGCTGTAAGTTTGTACGCACTTGAGAGTTCCTGCACCGGCTTAGGACATGTCCCCGCCCTACACCGGATGTTTCGTTTATCATGGTGCGTGCTCACAATGACCTCTGCACGCAGGCGGCTGATAGCCGCCCCTACGAAGGGTCAGGGAATTGCAAACAGGCGTTTGGCGTTTTCGGTGGTGATGCTGCCGACTTCCTCGGGGGAGATGCCCTTGAGCTCGGCGATCTTTGCCGCGACGAGGGGAACATAGCGGCTGTCGTTGCGCCGTCCGCGATAGGGTTCGGGCGCCATGTAAGGGCAGTCCGTCTCAATCAGAATGCGGTCAAGTGGCAGCGCCTGCACCGCTTCGACGGCTTTGCGTGCGTTTTTGTAGGTCACAACGCCCGTAAAGCTGATGTACCAGCCCCGCTCGACCAGCCAAAGCGCCAGCTCCTTCGAACCGGAGAAGCAGTGGAACACGCCGTGCGCGTCGGGATGACGTTTCAAGATCTCCACCGCGTCGCCGTGCGCCTCCCTTTCATGGATGATGACAGGCAGCTTTAACGCCTCGGCAAGCTCCAACTGCTGCTCAAACGCGATGATCTGCAGGGCGCGGGGCGCATTCTCATAGTGATAGTCCAAGCCGATCTCCCCGATGGCGCGCACTTTCTCATGCCCTGCAAGGCTGCGGTAGCGGTCGAGCAGCTTGCCGTCTACCCGGTCGGCGTTGTGGGGATGGCTGCCCACGGCGGCATAGACAAAGGGATAGCGTTCTGCCAGTGCGACGGACTGTTCGGAGGATTCCAAATCGCAGCCGACGTTCATGAGCAGCCCGACACCGTGGTTTTGCAGATCGTTAAAGATTTCCTCGCGGTCGCCGTCAAAGCGGCGGTCGTCCATATGACTGTGTGAATCAAAATACATTATATCGCTTCCTCCAATCGGCGGCAGGTGAACAGGATCACCTGCCGATTTTTTGCCTCCTCCCGCAGCACCCGCAGGGCGGCGGCGGCGCGGGTATCGTCGAAATTGACCAGTGCGTCGTCCAAGACCAACGGCGCGTCGTTGGGCAGGAGCTTATGACACATGGCAAGACGCAGGGCGAGGTACATCTGATCCGCAGTGCCGCAGCTCATCGCGGCAGCGGGACGCATGACCGTGCCTGTCTCCTCGCGCACCGAGAGCCGCATATCCGGCGCAAGCAGGAGCCTCGGATATTTGCCCACGGTCAGCTCCGCTAAGATCGCGCCTGCCTCGGCGGTAATTTGTGGGGCAAAGCGGGAGCGAAGAGCCTCATCCGCCTTTTGCAGCGCAGCCAACGCCAGCTCAACGGCATCACTCTGCTCCCGTGCCTGAGCAAGCGCCTCCTGCAAACGCTCCGACTCTGCCTCTAAAACGACCGGATCGCCCTTCGCGGAGATCGCACCCCGCAGCGCTGCAAGACGCGTTGTCAAATCGCTGCATTTTTCCGCCGCACGGCGCTGCTCGTAAGAGATCTTCGTCTCGTCAAGGGTCAGCGCCTCGGCGTCCTCCGCCGCGTCCTCCGTCTTGTCCAGCAGGAAACGCATGGTGTCACACTGCCTGCGCAGTCCCTCCAAAACGCGGCTCTCGCCCAAAAGATGCTCATGGGCACGCTGCGCGGCGGTGATCGCCACGCGGCAGTCCGGGGCGGTGCGGCAGTCGGGAGCGAAACGGGCGGTCGTTGCGATCAATGCGTCTACCTGCGCGGCAGCGTCCTCGACCGCCTTTTGCAGCGCCTGCTTTTTCGCCTCCGCCTCCGCGCATTCCGCATCGTAAGCTTGCAGCGTCTCCGTGTAACGGGAGGACAGCGCGTCAAGCTCCTCGCAATTCTCCACACCGTAGCGGGAGAGGATCAGATCCGCTTTGTGCGCGCTCTCCCTCGCGCGGGTCTTGCGCCGCGTGATATACACAGATGAGACGCACAGCAAGAGCACGCCGGCGCCTGCGACGGCAAGCCCCAACGGCAGCAGGACAAAGCACAGCCCCACGCCCGCCGAAAGGAGCAGGGCGGCAAGCAGCAAAAGGGGAAAGGCTTTCGCCGCCTTGACGGCGCGCAGCTTCTGATATTCCAGCGCGGCATCCTGCACCTTTTGCCGCGCGGTTTCCGCATCCATACCTTCAAAGCACTGCGGCACTGCGGGCTTCGGCACATCGCTGACATAAAACGCGGCTTCCATCCTTGCAGTCTGCAATGTGCTCTCCGCCGCGTCCAGCTCCCGCCGCAGATCGTGCAGCTCTCGCTCCGTCGGCAGCGTTTCCACCGTCTCGCAGAGCTTTCTGCAAAGCAGCTCCTGCACTTGCAGCTTCTGCGCCGCTTCGCTGTATGCAACGCGCTTTTTGGCGTTCTGTGCGCGGGTGATGCGTCTTTGCAGGGCTTCTAAATGCGCGGCTTCCTTTGCCGCCTCTTCGCGCTGCGCGGTCAGAGCAAGCGCTTCATCCTGCATTGTGCGCAGCTCCGTCAGCGTTTTTTTCACTGTCTGCGCCCGCTCGGTCAGCCTCGGAATGCGTCCGGTGCGCCCCGAGAGCCGATTCTTGACGGCGCGCAGCTCCTTTTCCAACTCGGAGTAGGATCTTGCGCCCTCTTCGCCTGTGGAGACCAATGCGTTCAGCCGCTGTTCCAGCGCGGCATCGCCGGTCACGGCAAGCCCGAGCTGGCGGATGAACGCGGTTCGCTCAAAGACCGACCGCTCGACGCCGCACAGGGTACGACCGCAGTTTTCCGCTGTCAGCTCCGGTACGCTTGCGCCGCTGTTCGTCTCATAGGCGCGGAAAACGCCCATCGGGACGCGCCCCTTTGTGGTGCGTTCGATGGTGATATGCCGCCTGTTCCACAAAAGCTCGATCGCGCCCTCCATTGCGCCGCCGTCCCACGGCTTATAGCGTTCCTTTGCGGGCAAGCCCTGATTCGCGGCACCGGCGCGTTCGGAGGTGTCGATGCCGTAGAGCATGGCGACCAAAAACGCGCTCCATGTGGATTTTCCCGCCTCGTTCGGCAGACACAGGCAGTTGAAGCCTTCGTCGAGGGTCAATTCGCCGTGCAGCTTGCCGAAGGAGGCGCGCATTTTGAGGATCCTCATATCCCTGCCTCCCGTCCGTCCATCAGATTCGTGACCAGTCTTGCCGCCAAGGTGATCGTGCGGCGGCGTGCCTCATCTGCGGTGTCATATTGTGTTTTCAGCTCATGCAGAAAATGTCCGCGCAGCGTGTCCTCACCGGAAGCGGCCCAAAGCGCTTGCTTGGGATAGGTTCGGTCGCGTACGGAGAGACTGTAAAACGATGGCGCAAGGATGCTTTCCAGCATATCCGTATCAGGGCGCTCCGATTCGCCCGTCAGAAGAATGCGGTAGCAATCCTCCCGCGTTTGCTCGGGCAAGGCGGCGCGAATGGCTGCGAGGGGATCGTCCCCAGCCTCGACGGAGAGGATCTCATACCTTCTGGTCCGGATCGGAACGAAGTCTGTTTGACAGTCGCCTTTCTCCAAGGTGACGCGGAGCGCGCCCTTCTGACCGCACTCGTCGAAGCCGCGCCCCATCAGACAGCCGGGCATGGCGCAGGTCGTCTTGCCGCACCGCTTGACAAAGCCCGCGTGGATATGCCCGAGGGCGAGATAATCCAGCCCGGAAAAGGCGATATCCTCGGGCGTGATCGGGTCGTAGGGGGAATTTGGCTGCAAGTCGCCGTGCAGCACCATGAGATTCAGTGCCTCCGGGTCGCGCACGCGGAAGCCGGTAAGCAAATTCGGAGCCTCCGCGCTTGTGAAGCCCGCGCCGTAAATATCGCAGTGCAGCGTCTCCAAATGCACGCATTCTATCTCGTTTTTCGTGAAGATATGGACATTTTCGCCCCAATGCTCCGTCAGATACGGAGAACCGCTTGTCACAAAATCGTGATTGCCCGGGGCAATGAAAACTTCGGCATCGACTGCGGCAAAAAAGGTCTTCAGCGCGTCGATCGTATCCTGATAAACCCGTGCGCTGTCAAACAGATCGCCCGCAAGCAAAACAAGATCACAGTCGCGGCACGCCTTAGCCAAGGACGCGAGTGCCTGCCGCTGCTCCCTGCGCCGCTGCACCGCCTGCTCCGCTGAAACGCCGGAAAACGCAGCGTCCAAATGCAGATCCGCCGCGTGAAGGAATTTAATCACTCAGCCTCACCCTTTCTACAGCGGTGCAGCGCCCTGTGCTGCCGTCCACCGTGAAAATGCAGCCCTCTAATTTGCAGGGACCGGGCGCAGGCTCGTAGCGCCCGGTCAGGTCGCCGCGAAACTTTTTGTAGGACAACTCGGGACGGATGCCGAGGACGGAGTCACGCGGTCCCGTCATGCCGAGATCGGTCAGATAGCCCGTCCCGTGGGGCAAAATGCGCTCATCCGAGGTCTGCACATGGGTGTGCGTACCCCAAACTGCGCTGACCTTGCCGTCGAGCATCCAGCCCATCGCGAGCTTTTCCGAGGTCGCCTCCGCGTGCAGCTCGACAAAAATCAGCTTTGTCTCCAGTCGGCCTAAAATGCGCTCCACCTGCAAAAAGGGATTGTCCGGCGTGTAGTCCATGCCGCACCTGCCGATCAGGTCGATCACGGCAATCTCTCCGAAGGAGCGCCGATAAATGCCCCAGCCGCGTCCGGGCTGCTGCGGCGGGAGATTCGCAGGGCGCAGAATCTCCCGCGATTGAGCCATATAGGGGATCAGCTCCCGCTTGCCCCATGTGTGGTTGCCCATGGTAATGACATCCGCGCCGGCATCGAGAATTTCGCCCGCCTGCTGCGGGGTCAGTCCCAAAACGGCGGTGTTTTCGCCGTTGACGACGCAGAAGTCGATTGCTTTCTCCCGTTTTAACGCGGGAAGCTGGGCTTTCAAATAGTCCAAGCCGCCGCTTGCGACAACATCGCCGACGGCAAGTAATTTCAGTTCCATAGTGTGTTCCTCCTGAGGGATATGCTGTTTTTCTCCATCGCTGCACATTTGTAGGGCGGGGACATGTCCCCGCCGGTGCAGGAGCTACCAACTGCGAACGAACTTGTTCATACTCACTGTCTGCCGCTTCGCGGACGGCGGGGACGTGTCCCCGCCCTACAGAGGAGCGTTATCGGTAACCGAAAGAATGCTTTTATTATTATACCGAAAAAAGGCGCGCAGTACAAGCGCTCGTTTCGCCATTTTTCGGCATTGCTGCCGCAAATCCCGCATTTCCCGCTTATTTCCCAAGATATTGTGGATGGGAAATAAAATAATCGCAATTTCTTGTGGTTTTCCTCTGCGCTTTCGCGTGTTTTCGCATGGGTTTCGCGTAAAATATGAGGCGGGGAGATTCTTTTTCAAGGGAGGAGATACGGTGAGAAAAAACCGAGGACTGCTCGAAAGCGGGCGTGTGCTTTATCTGCCGATCGGCAGACTGCACCCGAATCCGTCGCAGCCGCGCAAAATTTTTGACCCCGAGGGGCTGAGGGAGCTTGCCGCAA
Organism: Oscillospiraceae bacterium; assembly: GCA_016302005.1. The sequence continues at coordinate 10,267 of JAEDOK010000033.1, forward strand.
GCATCGAGCAGTACGGCATTTTGCAGCCGCTTACCGTGCGGCGGCGCGGGAGCGAATATGAGCTGGTCGCAGGGGAGCGGCGGCTGCGTGCGGCAAAGCTGGCAGGCTGCACCGAGGTGCCGTGTATTTTGCTGACGGTGGATGAGGAGCAGTCAGGCATGGTTGCGCTGGTGGAGAATTTGCAGCGGCGCGACCTTGATTACATCGAAGAGGCGGAGGGACTGGCAAGGCTGATGCGGCTGTATCACCTGAGTCAGGAACAGGCGGCGACGCGGGTGGGAAAAAGTCAGAGCGCCGTCGCCAACAAGCTCCGCCTCCTAAGACACAGCCCGCAGGTGCTTGCCGCGCTGCGCGAAAACGGACTTTCCGAACGCCATGCGCGGGCGCTGCTGCGTCTGGAAACGGAGGAGGAACGGCTGGAGGTGCTGCATACCATTGTCAGGCAGCAGTTGAATGTGGCAAAGACGGAGGCGTACATCGAGGCGTATTTGGAGAAAAAACGCGCGCAGGAGCCGAAGCGGGGACTGCGCAAGCTCATCGTGCGGGATGTGCGCCTGTTTCTCAACAGCGTGAACCATTCCCTCGAGCTGGTGCGCGGCGCGGGCATTGATGCCCAGGCAAAACAGGAGGAGACGGACACGGAGATCGTTTTGACCATCCGCCTGCCCAAACGCGCGGGGTAGAGGGGCGAGGGGCAGTGAAAAGCGAATCGTGAATGGTGGCGGTCTGTGGAAAGCTGTAGCGCGTGGCATCCTTGACGCGTCTGTGGGCAGACTTTTTGGCTAAGGGCTAAGAGTGAATGGTGAATGACTGTGGTGTGCTTCGCACGGATTTTGAATTTTGTGTTTCATTTTACATTTAGTGCGGACGAACAGGTTTGTACGCAGTCGGCAGTTCCTGCACCGGGCGGCTGCTAGCCGCCCCTACGGCGTGAACTGCAAAATTTCTCGTAGTAGGCTGTTAAGACTAAAACTTTACTTTCTGAAATGCGGACTCTTGAGATCGGAAGCAGTACGCCGTAGGGCGCGCACCCGCAATACCCGCAAGGGGCACGCCGCATCCGTAGCGCTCCTTCGTCGCGAACGGCTGCGCAGGGGGTATGCCGCATCCGTAACGCTCCTTCGTCGCGAACGGCTGCGCTAACGACCTCGGCGCGCCGGTGCAGGAACTACCAAATGCGTACAAACTCGTTCGTCTGTACTGTCTGCCGCTTCGCGGACGGCACGCACCCGCAGAGGGGTACGCCGCATCCGTAGCGCTCCTTCGTCGCGAACGGCTGCGCAACCGAGTCGTCGTGCCCTACGATCCGCCGACGAAGCTTCTTTATAAAGTTTTAGATTTAACAGTATAGTAGGGGCGGCTAATAGCCGCCCGCTTTTTTAATCCACGCGGAGCGCTCCACAGTCATTCACCCTTAGTCCTTAGTCCTTAGCCCTTAGCCTAACAGGCACTTCCTGCACGGGCGGACAGAGTCGTCCGCCCCTACGGCGTGAACTGCAAAATTTCTCGTAGGGGCGGATAGTATCCGCCTGTGTAGGGACTGCATTCTGCCGCTTCACGGTCGATTGGGAGAAGGAAGCGCTTTCACTGCAAAGCACCATATCTTGCAGAATTTTCCGGCTGCGCCGCGCGCTTTTTTGCCGCGCGGCGGTATTTTTTTGCATTTTCGGACAGAGAGGAAATTTATTTCCTGTTTTTTTCGATTTTTTGCGGAAATTATTTGCAAAATCGGAACAGATGTGCTATACTTTTTGGGCGAATTAAATCTTCAAAACTAAAAATGCCTGAAACGGCCGTGAAATGCCGTTTCCAACACACGAAAGGGGTTAAACAAACTATGCACAAGTATGTATACCTGTTCTCCGAAGGCAATGGCTCCATGCGTGAGCTGCTCGGCGGCAAGGGTGCGAACCTCGCCGAAATGACCAACCTCGGTATGCCTGTCCCGCAGGGCTTCACCATCTCCACCGAAGCCTGCACCAAGTACTATGAGGACGGCCGCAGCATCAACGAAGAGATCAAAGCTCAGGTCTACGAAGCTCTGGCAAAAATCGAAAAAATCAACGGCAAAAAGTTCGGCGACGCGAAGAATCCGCTCCTCGTCTCCGTCCGCTCCGGCGCCCGCGCTTCCATGCCCGGCATGATGGACACCATCCTGAACCTCGGTCTGAATGACGAGGTCGCTGCCGGTCTGATCGAAGGCAACCCCACCCCCGCGTTCACCCGTTTCGTTTATGACTCCTACCGCCGCTTCATCCAGATGTTCTCCGATGTCGTCATGGAGCTTTCCAAGAAGACCTTCGAAGTGATCATCGACGAAGTCAAGGCAGAGAAGGGCGTCAAGAATGACATCGACCTCGACGCAGACGATATGAAGAAGCTCGTCGTGCTGTTCAAGGAACACTATAAGAAGGAAAAGGGCGAGGACTTCCCGACTGATCCTGCCGCTCAGCTCATGGAAGCCATCAAGGCAGTCTTCCGCTCCTGGGATAACCCCCGCGCCAATGTTTACCGCCGCATGAACGACATCCCCTATTCCTGGGGCACTGCCGTCAACGTGCAGCCGATGGTCTTCGGCAACCTGAACGACAAGTCCGGCACCGGCGTTGCATTCACCCGTGACCCCGCCACCGGTGAAAAGGCACTCTTCGGTGAGTACCTCATCAACGCACAGGGCGAGGATGTCGTCGCCGGTATCCGCACCCCCAGCAAGATCTCCAAGCTGCAGGAGGATATGCCCGGTGTCTATAAGCAGTTCGTCGATATCGCAACCCGTTTGGAGAACCACTACCGCGATATGCAGGACATGGAGTTCACCATCGAAAACGGCAAGCTCTATATGCTCCAGACCCGTAACGGTAAGCGCACTGCCGCTGCCGCGCTGAAGATCGCCTGCGACCTCGTCGACGAGGGCATGATCTCCCGCGAGGAAGCCGTTATGCGTGTTGAGCCGAAGCAGCTCGACGCTCTGCTGCACCCGCAGTTCGACGCCGCCGCGCTGAAGGCGGCCGAGGTCGTGGGCAAGGGCCTTGCAGCCTCCCCCGGTGCCGCCTGCGGTCGTGTCGTCTTCACCGCTGAGGACGCAAAGGCTTGGGCAGCTAACGGCGAGAAGGTCGTTCTCGTCCGTCTCGAGACCAGCCCCGAGGACATCGAGGGTATGGCAGCCGCGCAGGGCATCCTGACCGTCCGCGGCGGCATGACCTCCCACGCAGCCGTCGTCGCCCGCGGCATGGGCACCTGCTGCGTCTCCGGCTGCGGCGAGATCGCCATGCACGAGGAGGAGAAGTACTTCACCCTCGCCGGCAAGACCTACCGTGAGGGCGACTGGATCTCCATCGACGGCTCCACCGGCAACATCTACGGCTGCGCCGTCGCCACCGTTCCCGCCAGCATCAGCGGCAACTTCAACCGCCTGATGAAGTGGGCGGACAGCTTCCGCACCCTCCGCGTGCGCACCAACGCCGATAATCCCCGCGATACCGCCCAGGCAGTTGCCTTCGGCGCCGAGGGCATCGGACTCTGCCGCACCGAGCATATGTTCTTTGAAGCCACCCGTATCAAGGCAATGCGCGAAATGATCGTCGCCAAGACCGTCGAGGCGCGCAAGGAAGCCCTTGCCAAGATCCTGCCCTATCAGCAGAGCGACTTCGAGCAGATGTACCGCGAGCTGCAGGGCCGTCCGATGACCGTCCGTTACCTCGACCCGCCTCTGCATGAGTTCCTGCCCACCAAGGAAGAGGACATTGCGGAGATCGCGGAAGAGCTGAATGTCTCTGTTGAGGAGCTGAAGGAAGTCATCGCCTCTCTGCACGAGTTCAACCCGATGATGGGTCACCGCGGCTGCCGTCTGGCTGTCACCTATCCGGAGATCGCCGAGATGCAGACCACCGCTGTCATCAACGCCGCCATCAAGGTCAACCACGAGTTCCCGTGGTACCGCATCGAGCCGGAGATCATGATCCCGCTGGTTGGTGAGATCAAGGAGCTGAAGTATGTCAAGGATGTCGTTGTTGCGACCGCCGATAAGATCATTGCCGAAGCCGGTGTTGAGATGAAGTACAAGGTCGGCACCATGATCGAGATCCCGCGCGCTGCCCTGACGGCAGACGAGATCGCGAAGGAAGCCGAGTTCTTCTCCTTCGGCACCAACGACCTGACCCAGATGACCTTCG
>JAEDOK010000162.1 GCA_016302005.1 Oscillospiraceae bacterium
CCCCCCGCCCTACAGATAAACACAGCGCCTCTCTGTATGCGAGAGGCGCTGTGTGTTTATGCGTTTTCTAATTTTCGAACATTTTTCATGAAATAGAGCGCTGTCGTGGCAAGCATCATCAAAGCACCGGAGGCGATAATGACGATCGCCGCGCCCCGTCCGACGCTGATGTTCAGAGCATCGGCGGCACCGTCTGCCAGCAGACCCGAGATCCCGTACGCCGCGACATAGCCGATCTGCGTAAGCAGCCCGATCAAGCCCCATGCGCGCCCTTGCAGCGCAGGCGGGATATTGGTACGGAGCAGATAATCAAAGCTCCCGTTCGCGAAGGGCAGCATGGCAAAGAACAGGAAGCCGAACACGCAGATCATCAAAATGCTCTCTTTCAACCCGAACAGGATCATACAAGCCCCTGCAAAAAACAGAGAGAGGCATAATGTCCGCACAAAATGCTTTTTGATTCCGAAAACACCCACGAGCAGACTGGACACGAGCATCCCCGTGGCGCAGATCGTCTCTGCAATGCCCAGCGTGGTGCTGCTTGCAAAGCTCAGGATCATCGGCTCCGAGAGAATTTGGACGCTGCCCAAGGCAAAGGTCATAAAAAAGGTCATCACGATCAGGGAAATCACTCCGCTCTGCTTGCGAATGGCATTCCAACCGTCCTTGATATCCGCGAAAAAGGAATGCGGTTCTGTGGTTCGGTTGCTTTGCAGCCCCTTTCTCACGATCCCGGTCACCGCAACCGTAAAGAAAAAGGTGGAAATGTCTATGATCAGCAGCAGCCGGATATCCGCCACGGCGAGCAGCGCCCCTGCCAACGCAGGCGCGATCAGGTATCTTGAACTGCCTGCCAACGAGATCAGTCCGCTTGCTTTCGTGTACTCCTCTTTGGTCAAAAGATCGGTCACCGTAGCTTTATACGCCGGATCCAGCAAGGCGGAAAACATCGAGCTGATCGTGACGCCCACGCAGATCTGCCACAGCGCAGCCTCTCCCATACACATACAGATCAAAATATAGATCAAGCCGATTGCCGAGCAGCCGTCACCCAGCATCATCATCAGCCTGCGGTCAAAGCGATCCGCCAGCACGCCCGCAGGCACGCCCAGCACCAGCGCAGGAAGAAACGCCAGCAGCGTCACCAGCGCGGTGCTTGCGGCACTGCCGGTCTGCTGAAAAACATATACACTGAGTCCAAAGCTCGAAAGTCCGCCGCCGATCGCCGAGACGAATTCCCCCGACCAGAGGAGCAAAAATTTTTTATATCCCTTTGACAGCTTCATTGCATCACTTTCCTTTCTGCTTCGACATCGCAACGCAGCCCGTTTTGTTATAAGAAATGATGCTATTATACCCGTCTTTGTCGCAGGAGTCAATAGACAGAAAGGCTGAGAAGTATGGAAGGGCTAAGAGAGAAGGAGGAACAAGCGTATCGTGCGTATGAAAGCATCTCAAGGCCTCCCCTCTTGTCATTGCGAGCCGAGGAACGAGGCGTGGCAATCCCCTGCAGGAATGATCGGCTGCGTACAAACTTAAAACTGCATAGATTGCCACGTCGCTGCGCTCCTCGCAATGACAAATAGGATCGTCCTTTTGTGTCAACGAACCTGCCCCTTGCATTCACGAATAAGAATTGTCCTTGACAAAGGGTACGCCGCAGACCGAGGCGTGCTTCGCACGGATTTTCATCCGTTGGGCGGGGAGAACTCGGGTTCTTGACGGGCGGTGAAAGCTGTGATATGATGGGGAAAATCAAGCGCAGAAACAGGTCGCAGTAAGGAGGGGATCCCTTGACTTTTTACAAATATTGCGGTGCGGGCAACGACTTTGTTCTGCTCGAAAATTTTGACCGCGCAATTCCGGAAACCGACTACCCCAAGCTGGCAAGGCAGCTTTGCAAAAGAAATTTTTCCGTCGGTGCGGACGGACTGATGATCCTTGAGGCAGCCGAACAGGGCGGCGACTGCAAAATGCGCTTTTACAACAACGACGGCTCGACCGCCGAGATGTGCGGCAACGGCGCACGCTGCATCTGCCGCCACTGCCATGACCGAGGTCTGTCCGGTGAGCTTCAGCGCATTGAGACGCCTGCCGGAATGGTCGTCGGCACACGCGTCAGCGAAAGCCTATACCGCATTCGTCTGAATGCACCAAGCGTCGTAAAATTACAAACCGTAATCGGCGGATATGTCTGCGATTACCTTGAATTGGGTGAGCCCGGTATCCCACATCTGGTGATTTCCGCCGATTTGAGCGAAAGTCGAGCGAAACTGCGCGAATTTGCGCGTTTCTTGCGCCACGCGGAGGAGCTGCCGCGCGGGGCGAACGTGAATCTCTACGAACGTCTCGGTGAAAATGCCGTGCGGCTTCTGACCTTTGAGCGCGGCGTAGAGGATTTTACCCTCGCCTGCGGAACAGGCACCGGCGCAACGGCGGCAGCGCTGACGCTGCGGGGAATCGTCAGCGGCGAACAAGTCCGCGTCGAATGCGAAGGCGGCACACTGTTTGTCGATGTCACAGAAGCTGCGGACAAGACGCAGATCCACCTCACCGGAGATGCCGTCCGCGTTTTTACGGGAACGCTTGCATAATGACACGAGAAGGCAACCTCCTTTGTCATTGCGAAGCCAGTGCGCACACTGGCTGTGGCAATCTCAGGCTGTAGGGTTGTACGCACTTGGTAAT
>JAEDOK010000163.1 GCA_016302005.1 Oscillospiraceae bacterium
AAGTGCGTCAACTGCGGCAACTGCAAGAACCACTGCCCGGCCGGCAATGTCGAGATCCGCAAGAAGCTCTATTGATTCGGAGGCGCAGCATATGAGAAGACCCATGATCGCGGGCAACTGGAAGATGAATAAGACGCCTGCGGAAACCGTTGCGCTGATTCAGGAATTGAAGAAGATCCAGCCGAAGGGCAATGTCGAGGTCGTCGTCTGCCCTATGACCGTGAGCCTGTTTGCTGCAGGCGCACAGCTCAAGGGAACCGAGATCAAGCTGGGCGCGCAGAATGTCCATTTTGAGGACAAGGGCGCGTTTACGGGCGAAGCCAACTGCGCAAGCCTGAAGGAATTGGGCGTGGAATATGTCATTCTCGGACATTCCGAACGCCGCCAGTATTTCGGCGAAACGGACGAGACGGTCAACAAGAAGGTTCTGAAGGTGCTTGCCAATGGCTTGAAGCCCATTGTCTGCGTCGGTGAGAGCTTGGAGCAGAAGCAGACGGGTATCACAAACGAGGTCGTCTGCCTGCAAACAAAGGCGGCGCTCTGCGGCGTGAGTAATGTGCAGATCACCGATGTTGTCATTGCCTATGAGCCTGTCTGGGCGATCGGCACGGGCATGACCGCCACGGCGTCCGATGCCAACCGCACCATCGCCGCCATCCGCCGCGCAGTGCGCGAGATGTTCGGCGACGCGGCCGAGCAGGTGCGTATCCTCTACGGCGGCAGCATGAATGACAAAAACGCGAACGAGCTGATGAGCCAGCCGGAGATCGACGGCGGCTTGATCGGCGGCGCGAGCCTTGTGGCGGAGAAGTTTGAAAAGGTTGTCAACTATCACGGATGATCCGCTTTCACAGAACGCTTGAAGCAATATTGGGGTTGGGCAGAGCTGCCCGACCCCAATTTTTTGCCGCGGCAGACAGAACAAATCAACGGATTTATCCACAGTCGGAGTTCCTGCACCGGCACGCCGAGGTCGGCGTGCCCTACGGCTTTGCCTCCATCTGCATGCTCCTGTTGCAGATATATCTCTCCTGCTCCATCGGACAGCTGTTCAAGCGGCATCGCATTCTCTGGTCGGTGCTGGTGTATTACGGCATCAACGTTTTAATTGAGCTGCTCTCCGTCAGCGGCTTGATCGGCTTCAACGCCTTCTCCGCATTCGCGTATACGGCGACCGTTGCAAAACTCAATATGCTGCTGGGGATCGTGCTTGCGGTGCAAGCAGCCCTCTGCGTGCTGTATTTCTTCCTCTCGGAGTGCATTTTGCGCAAAAAACTGAATTTGGAATAAGCCTTTTCCCCAAAACGCCGCCCGCAAGGGTGGCGTTTTGGCATTTTTAACAAGTATTTCATTCGGTTTTTGTGAACTATGCCGTGGTTTTTGGCATTCCGTTTTGACAAAAATTGTGCTATGATATTTAGACCATCGAATAAAGGAGAAGCAATATGAAAAAATTGTCAGCGCGAGTGCTCTCATTTTTGACGGTACTTGCGATTCTTGTGTCCGTACTTACTTGTATGTCTGCAGTATCGGCTGCGCCGAAGTATAATAACGGTAAATTCGGCGTTGTTTGTAAGGCGCTCTCGGCACAGGCCCAAGCATATTACACCGGCAGTTACACCTTTGAGAAGCTGAGTGCCCAGTCCGGCACGACGCTGAAAAACAGCATTTCCACGCTGGTCACGAAAGATCGGCATACCGGAAACTACAACAGCCTGAAAACCAATTTCGCCTACACGGATGCCGTGAACGGCGACTCCTCGCATCTCCGCCTGTTCTATTGCGGCGTTACTGCAAGTAGCCAATGGGTCGGCGATACGAATTTCAACCGCGAGCATATGTGGCCGGACTCCAAGGGTGGCAGCGCTGCGGAGGGCGATCTGCACTCCATGCGCCCAACCGACAAGGGACTCAACAGCGCGCGTAGCAACTACCCTTATGGTGAGGTGACCAACGGCACCCCGAAATACTCTGACGACAACCACGGCAACGTGCTGGGCGGCTATCTCGGCGGCGGCTTCTTTGAACCGCTCGACAATGTGAAGGGCGATGTAGCCCGTGCAATCCTTTACGATTACTGCACCTACAGCTCGCTGAGCAATCTGAGTGTCGTGTTCCAAAGCACGGATGTTATTCTAAATTGGATCAAGCTGGATCCCGTGGATGAATTTGAGATGTCACGCAACGATGTTGTTGAGGGAATCCAAGACTGCCGGAATCCGTTTGTGGACTATCCGGAATTGGCTTATAACCTCTTTAATAAGGAGGTCCCTGCGGATCTGATCACGCCCTCTCACCCCAATGCAGTTACCTATCAGGTTACGGCGGTTTCCGAGAATACCGATTACGGTACGGTTTCCAAGAGCGGTATGACGATCACCGCCACACCGAACACCGGCTACACGGTTTCGGGTTATAAGCTTTCTCCCGAAGACGCGGCGACCGTAACGCAGAGCGGTAATGTTTTCACCGTCAGCAATGTCAAGGCGGATTGCACCGTGACGATCATCTTTGCGCCGAAGACCGCTGCGACGATCACCTATATTGTCCCGAAAGGCGTGACGGTCAGCGGCACGACAACATGCTATGTCGGGGACACCGTAACGCTGGCCTCCGCCAACGGCACACCGACAGACGGTGAGGGGTATA
>JAEDOK010000164.1 GCA_016302005.1 Oscillospiraceae bacterium
CATACCCCTTGCGGGTGCAATCTTGTGTAGGAACTACCAAGTGCGTACAAACCTACAACCGGAGATTGCCACGACCAGTGTGCGCACCGGTCTCGCAATGACAAAGAGGGTAGCCTTCCCGTGTCATTGCGAGGAGCGCAGCGACGCGGCAATCTCGTGCAGGAAGTACCGAGTGCGTACAAACCTACAACCGGAGATTGCCACGACCAGTGTGCGCACTGGTCTCGCAATGACAGGTCGGAGGTGGGGGCGCATGGGTCTGGCAATGGCGGTGAGCCGATGATGCATCCGAAGCCGATCGGCAGGGAGCAGGTGCGGCAGGCGTATGGCATTTTGCAGAAGTACAAGACCGGCAAGGCGAATTTGGAGCAGCGGCTCATTCAAAACGAGCAGTGGTACAAGCTGCGCCACTGGGAATATCTGCGCACCCAACAGGGAGAGCAGGTGGAGCCTGCCAGCGCTTGGCTGTTCAACGCCATCGCCAACAAGCACGCCGACGCGATGGACAATTTCCCGACGCCGAATTTTCTCCCCCGGGAGGAGGCGGATCGGCAGGAGGCAAAGCTGCTGTCCTCCGTTGTGCCCGTGATCTTGGAGCAGTGCGACTTCGAGCAGGTTTATTCCGACGCTTGGGACGACAAGCTCAAGGGCGGCACGGCGATCTACGGCGTGTTTTGGGACACCGGCAAGCTCGGCGGCTTGGGGGATATCGCGATTCATGCGATTGACGCGGTCAACCTCTTCTGGCAGCCCGGCATTTCGGACATTCAGAAAAGCCGCAATGTCTTCCATGTGGAATTGCAGGAGAACGACCGTTTGGAGGAGACATGGCAGCAGCTCAGGGGCAAGCTGGGCAGCGCGAGCCTCGATGTCTCCAAGTACATCTATGACGACAGCGTGGACACAAGCGGCATGAGCGCGGTGGTGGACTGGTACTACAAAAAGCGCAACCGCGAGGGCAGGACTGTCCTGCACTACTGCAAATTCGTCAACGATGAGGTGCTTTTCGCCACGGAGAACGAGCCGGAATACGCAGAGCGCGGCTGGTATGACCACGGGCAGTATCCCTTCGTGTTCGACACGCTGTTCCGCGTTAAGGGGACGCCCTGCGGCTTCGGCTTCATCGATGTGGCGAAGTCGGCGCAGGAGTACATCGACCGGGGCAATCAGGCGATTATGAAAAACATGCTCGCCAACGCGACACCGCGCCACTTCATCCGCACGGATGGGTCGGTGAATGAGGAGGAGTACCTCGACCTGACCAAGCCCCTCATCCATGTGGACGGGCAGCTGGGGCAGGACAGCATTCTCCCGGTGCAGACCAACGCCCTTTCCGCCATCTATGTGGAGATCCTGAACAACAAGATCGACGAGCTGAAGGAGACGACAGGCAACCGGGATGTCTCCAACGGCGGCACGGCAAGCGGCGTGACGGCTGCCTCTGCCATCGCTGCCATGCAGGAGGCGGGCAGCAAGCTCTCCCGGGACAGCAACAAGTCGGCGTATCGGGCGTTCCGCAAGCTCATTCTGCTGGTGATCGAGCTGATCCGCCAGTTTTACGAGCTGCCCCGCTGCTTCCGCATTCTCGGGCAGAGCGGTGCGGAGGAATTTGTACGCTACAGCAACGCGGGACTCGCCGCCCAGCCCCAGGGGATGGAATTCGGTGTGGAGCTGGGCTACCGTCTGCCCCTGTTTGACATTGCCGTGACGGCGCAGAAGGCGTCCCCCTATTCCAAGCTGAGTCAGAACGAGCTTGCCCTGCAATTTTTCTCTGCGGGACTGTTCGATCCGAGGGCGGCGGAGCAGGCGCTGGCGTGTTTGGACATGATGGACTTCGACCGCAAGGATTTTGTCGCCCAAAGGATCGCCGCCAATGCCGAAAGCTATCGGCAGCAGCAACAGCAGCAGCTTTCGCTCCTGACGCAGGCGCAGCGTGCGCAGGGCGGCGAGGCGGAGGAAACGACTGAACCGGCGGGCGCGGGTCTTTCTGCGGAGAGCGCCGAACGGCTTACAGCGTTAGGCGGGAGCGGCAAGGAGCGTCCCGCCATCAAAAAAGCAAAGCAGCGGGTGGCGAATTCCACCGCCCCGTGATAAGGAGGTCAAACCATGATACAAGTGACATTTGAAGAGGATCGGGAGAACCGCGTCCTCGTTTTACGGATGCGCGGACACGCGGGACACGCGCCGGAGGGGCAGGATGTTGTCTGCGCCGCGGCATCGATCCTCGCCTACACCGCCGCGCAGCTTGCGTCGGATATGTTTGCCGACGGGAAGCTGCGCAGGAAGCCCTGCCTGCGTTTGGAGCGCGGGGATGCCGTCGTCTCCCTGCGCCCGACGGAGGCGTTTTACGACGAGGCGCTTTATGCCCTCTATGTGACGCAGGTGGGGTATTATCTTTTGGCGAAGAACTACCCGACAAGCGTGCGCCTCTCCGCATTTGGGCAGGCATCGGAGTTTTGAGGCGCGGCGAGGAGTGAATGGTGAAGAGTGAATGGTGAAGAGTGAATAGTGTCAGAGCGCTCCGTGTGGATTCTGATTTTGGCTAAGGGCTAAGGACGAAGGGTGAATGACTGAGGAGCGCTCCGCGCGGATGAAAAACGCGGGCGGCTGATAGCCGCCCCTACGAGA
>JAEDOK010000165.1 GCA_016302005.1 Oscillospiraceae bacterium
AAAAACGGCTGGAATTATGTGACGCTGACCGAGGATCGCGAGCTGTGCGCCGAGGCGGTCGTCATGGGCTGCCCGGTTTCCTATTGCAACGCAGCGGAGTTTTACGACGAGCAGCCGACCTCCCTGCGCATCGCCTTCCGCCAGCGTATCCGCTGGTCAAAGGGTCATTTGCAGGTCATGCGCAAGGTCGGAGGAAGACTGTTCCGGCGCATCTTCACCGCAGGCAATGCCGCTGATTCTTTTATGGCATACGATATGCTGACAATCGTCTTCCCCCATTCCCTTTACAGCTCTTTTGTCAAGATCGCCAAGCTGGCGATCAGTTTGTGCGTCTGGCTGCTGACCACGCAGACCTTCGGGTTCTTCGGCGGCGCGGTGCTGACATGGCTGTACGGCATCGGCAAAGGCTACCTCTCAGATATTGTCACCTCGATCTATGTCTCCATCATGGAGCGAAAGCATATCAAGCCCATGCCGTGGTATAAAAAGGTCTGGTTCTGCCTGACCTTCCCGATCTTCGACATTATCGGACGCATCTCCATGCTGATCGCCCTCGTGACCAAGGTCGAATGGAAGCCCATCCCGCATACGGTCGAGGCAACCATCGACGATATGCGTCAGGAGGAAACACCTGTCGGCAAAGAATAACGTCCGCTCCACGCAGGATACAAATTGTTAACAAATATGTCAGTTTTTTATGTTTACAGAAGCTCGCAAGTGTGATATGATAAAGCTCGATTGATATCAAAGGAGGCGATGCTTCATCAAAGATTTTGATTCCACTCCTTCCGAGCGCAGACGCTCGCGGGCATATAACAGCACAGCGGACACCTTGCCTGAGGAATATGTCGAGGCGAAGCAGCCCAAAAAGTCCAAAAAGAAAAAGAAGAAAAACCGCAAGCTGCGCGTCATCACGATCCTCTTATGCATCGTGCTGTTTTTTGAAGCGTTGTATTGCTTTGTTGTATTTACGGACATCCCCTCGATCAAGAATTTGCGCGAGATGTATATCGACACTGCGCTGTCTACCATGACGCATCAGTGGCTTGCCAGCGCTTTTCTGCCGGAATATATGGTGGATAAGGTTCGTTTACAGCGCGATCTTTTAGCCCAATGGCAGGTCGGTATAGACAGTCACCGTCCCGCGCCGACCCAGCCGACCCAGCCGACCGACCCGGCTGCTCCCACCGAGCCTTCCTCCGAGACAGAGCCCCTCGACCCGGATACCGCCGAAGATCGCTTCTATGAGCTCTTTTGGGAGCTGAACCGCACCTCGTTTGAAGAGTATTTGGACAACCATCCGGATGTCCTTGCCAACGGCTGGGATCATATTTATATCAACGAAGCGGGCATCTACGACGAGGGCACGAGCATTTACACCACAATGGGTGAGCAAGTCCTTGCCATTGACGCGGAGAATCAGATCCTGCTCGTCCGTGTCGCGGGCAGCAAGGCGGGCAACGGCTATCAGGGCGTGCTTGCCATCGCAAAAGACCCTGCCCAGCTCCGCTGCGGTCCGTCTGCCGGCATTGGCTCCTACGGGCAGACCTTGGGGGATCTTGTGGAGGGCAACAACGGCATTCTCGGCATGGTAGGCAGCGGCTTCTATGACCCGGGTGGCAACGGCAGCGGCGGTATTATCGCAGGCTACGCCATGTGTGAAGGGCAATCCTACGGTGTCCATTACACGGAATCCGGCTATAAGCGCCTCGAGCTGACGCAGGATAATAAGATGTATATCATCGACTCCTTTGAAGATGTCGCCTCCGATGTGACCGACGCAGTGGAGTTCTCTCCGGCGCTGATCGTTGACGGCGAATTGGTCGTCGGCGGCTTCTATAACTGGAGCGGCATCAACCCCCGCGCAGCCATCGGTCAGTCCGAAAAGGGCGAAATTCTCATGCTCGTCATTGAAGGCAGACAGCCCGGCCGCTCCATCGGCACGGATGTAGAAGAATGCGCCAACATTCTCAAGCGCCACAAGGGCTACACCGCCATGAACCTCGACGGCGGCACCAGCGCAGTCATGTGGTACAACGGTGAGTATATCACCAGATGCAGCAACACCAACATCGAATCCCGCCAACTCCCCAACGCGTGGGTCTACGGCAATTACGAATAATGCAAAAATCCCCTCGTCGCCAAAAACGACGAGGGGATTCTATACTCCCGTAGGGCGGGGACATGTCCCAGCACTGCAAAGGATTTCATGACAAAGGAAAACAGACCACCCTCGCCTGTCATTGCGAGGCGCTTGCGCCGTGGCAATCTCTTGCCGGCACTTTTTCAACGTATCACACCCCATCCTCCGCAATCACCCCCGTAGGGCGGGGACATGTCCCCGCCGTTCCGCGAAGCGGCAGACAGTAGGCATGAACAAGTTTGTGCGCTGTCGGTAGTTCCTGCACCGGCGGGGACATGTCCCCGCCCTACAGAGAGGTTCATGAGAATTACAAAAAAGCCTCACCCACCTGTCATTGCGAGGCGCTTGCGCCGCGGCAATCTTGGGTAGGCAGCCATATCAAGGCAAAGCTGTCCACACTGTCGTCGGCATTTCAGGTTTTCCCCAGCTTGCACAGGCGGTTGCGTTCCATGAGGACGGCTTGGCAGCGTTTGCACAG
>JAEDOK010000166.1 GCA_016302005.1 Oscillospiraceae bacterium
CGCTCCTCGCAATGACACAACAAGCTACCACGCTTGTCATTGCGAGGAGCGCAGCGACGTGGCAATCTCGTGCAGGCACTATCGAGTGCATGCAAATCTTCCCATCATGTCATCGCAAACCGCAGGCGCAGCAACATCAAGACAACCCTCCGTTTCATCAGCGCCCCTCCGATCTCTGTGCGCTTTTACCCGTCCGCAGCCCCAAAAAATCCCGCGAATCGTTGCACTTTTTCCGTTTGCGTGATATAATAACGGCAAATACGCGAAAAGAGGGATTTTTTATGTGCGATTCCTGTAAACCGAAATTTTATATCACCACCCCGATCTACTACCCCTCGGATAAGCTGCACATCGGGCACACCTACTGCACCGTGGCGACCGACGCGATGGCGCGCTATAAGCGTCTGCGCGGCTACGATGTCATGTTCCTGACCGGCACGGACGAGCACGGGCAGAAGATCGAGACGCGCGCCAAGGCTGCCGGCATCACCCCGCAGCAGTTCGTGGACAACATCGTCACGGGCGAAAAGGGCGTGCTCGACCTGTGGAAGCTGATGAACATCTCCTACGACCGCTTCATCCGCACGACAGACGACTACCATGTCGAGGCGGTGCAGAAGATTTTCAAGAAGATGTACGAGAAGGGCGACATCTATAAGGGAAAATATACGGGAATGTACTGCACGCCCTGCGAGTCCTTCTGGACGGAGAGCCAGCTCAAGGACGGCAAATGCCCGGACTGCGGCAGAGAGTGCCAGCCCGCCGAGGAGGAGGCATACTTCTTCCGTCTGTCCAAATACGCGCAGCCCGTGCGCGACCTGCTGACGAACACCGACTTTTTGGAGCCGCGCAGCCGCGTCAATGAGATGGTCAATAACTTCATCGACGCCGGCTTGGAGGATCTCTGCGTCTCGCGCACCAGCTTCACATGGGGCATTCCCGTCGATTTTGACCCGGGTCATGTGGTCTATGTCTGGGTGGACGCGCTGTTCAACTACACCACCGCCCTCGGCTTTATGAACGGCAAATATGACGATTATGAGAAGTATTGGCCCGCCGATGTGCATTTTGTCGGCAAGGAGATCGTCCGCTTCCACTCGATCATCTGGCCCGCCATGCTGATGAGCATGGAAATGCCGCTGCCCAAAAAAGTCTTCGGGCACGGCTGGCTGCTGCTCGACGGCGGCAAGATGTCCAAATCCAAGGGCAATGTCGTCGATCCCTACCTCCTCGCCGAGCGCTACGGCACGGACGCGCTGCGCTTCTTCCTGCTGCGCTCCTTCCCCTTCGGCACGGACGGCAATTTCTCCAACGAGCTGCTCATCTCCTGCATCAATACCGACCTTGCCAACGACCTCGGCAACCTCGTCTCCCGCACCGTCGCGATGGTGCAGAAGTATTTCGGCGGCAATCTGCCTGCGGAGCAGGAATATGACGCCGCAATGGACGATGAGCTGGTCCATATGGCTTCGTCGCTGCACGAAAGATACGAGGCGCAGATGGAGCGCTATGCCTTCCAGAACGCGCTGAGCGAAATCTTCGCGGTCATCTCCCGGGCGAATAAATATATCGACGAAAACGCGCCCTGGGTGCTTGCCAAGGACGAGAGCAAGAAACCGCGTCTTGCCAAGGTCATGTACCACCTGCTCGAGACGGTGCGCATCTGCGCGGGACTCCTGCAGCCGTTCACGCCCGAGACGAGCGCGGAAATCCTCCGCCGCATCGGCGCGGAGCGCTGCGATTGGGACAGCCTGTGCAAATTCGGCGTGCTCGCGCCTGACGCTCAGGTCACGGCAGGTCCCGTTCTCTTCCCGCGCATCGACGCGGCAAAGGAGCTGGAGGCGTTGGAAGCATTGAACGCCAAGCCCGAGGAGCCGAAGGAAGACCCGCTGCCCGAGCCTCTGCCTCCCGTCAGCTTTGACGAATTCTCGAAGGTGGAAATGACGGTCGTGAAGGTCGTTGCCTGCGAGAAGGTCAAGAAGTCGGAAAAGCTCTTAAAATTCACCCTCAACGACGGCACGGAGAAGCCGCGTCAGATCCTCTCCGGCATCGCGAAATACTACGAGCCGGAGCAGCTTCTCGGCAAGACCCTCGTCGCCGTGACGAATCTGCCCCCCCGCAAGATGATGGGGCAGGAGTCCTGCGGCATGCTGCTGTCTGCCGAGCGCGGCGACAAGCTGCATCTCGTCATGCTCGACGACGCCATCCCCGCCGGCGCAAGACTGGTCTGATCTCAACACCCCGCAGGCGCGCCATCCCTGACGCGCCTGCGGATAGTCTGTTTGGCTAAGGGCTAAGAGTGAATGGTGAATGACTGTGGTGTGCTCCGCACAGATTTTAAAGAACCGTTGATTCTATCTCCGCCGTAGGGCGCGCACCCGCAATACCCGCAAGGGGCACGCCGCATCCGTAGCGCTCCTTCGTCGCGAACGGCTGCGCAGGGGGTATGCCGCATCCGTAACGCTCCTTCGTCGCGAACGGCTGCGCTAACGACCTCGGCGCGCCGGTGCAGGAACTACCAAATGCGTACAAACTCCCCTCCCATGTCA
>JAEDOK010000034.1 GCA_016302005.1 Oscillospiraceae bacterium
CGCTTGCGCGCACGGATTTGAAATTCGGCACGCCAGGTGGTCGTGCCCTACGATCCGTCTATCGCACCCGCTCCGTATAATCCGCCTGGTGCAGGCACGGCCCATCCTGTCATTGCGAGGAGGGCGCAGCCCGACGTGGCAATCTCAATCGTTCGTTTATTTCACAAACGCGTCGTAGAGCACGCGGATGGTCTCGGCATAGTCCTTATCGTCCACGCCGACGAGGATGTTCAGCTCGTCCGGGCCCTGCGAGATCATGCGGATGTTGATATTCTTCGTGCCGAGGGCGGCGAAGATCTTGCCCGACGTGCCCGCGCGGAAGGCCATCTTTCTGCCGACGACGGCGATGATGGCCATGTTGTCCGTGACCTTGATGCTGTCCGGGCGCACCTCAGTGCGCAGCTCATCCATGATGGAATACTGGTGCGGGGTGAGCTTTTCGGTGGGCACGACGAGGGAGACTACGTCGATGCCGGTCGGGGTATAGCAGATGGGGACGGTGTTGTTCTCAAAGACCTCGACGATGGAGCGCAGCGTGCCGACCGCGCCGGCCATGCCCTTTTTGGAGATGGTGACGACGGAGAAGTCGCGCTTGCCGGCGATGCCGGTGATGAAGCACTGCTCCTTGCTGCGGCGCTCGTGGAAGTCCTCGCTGACGAGGGTGCCGGGGTGGGTCGGGTCGTTGGTGTTGCGGATGTTGAGGGGGATGTTCTTCTCGCGGACGGGGAAGACGGTCATCTCGTGCAGCACCTGTGCGCCGCTGTAGGAGAGCTGGCGCAGCTCGGAATAGGTCGCGCGCTCGATGGGGCGGGGGTTTTCGACGATGCGCGGGTCGGCCATCAGGATGCCGGACACGTCCGTCCAGTTTTCGTAGACGTCGGCGTCGAGGGCGGCGGCGGCGAGGGCGCCGGTGATGTCCGAGCCGCCGCGGGTGAGGGTGCGGATCTTGCCGTCGGGCATCAGGCCGTAGAAGCCGGGGATGACGGCGCAGCCGTCGCCGACGATCTTGCGCAGGGCGGCGTAGGACTTCTCCTGGTCGACCGTGCCGTCATAGTGGAAGAAGAGCCACTGCGTCGCGTCGACGAAGGGGAAGCCGAGGAACTCTGCCATGAGCAGGGCGGAGAAATATTCGCCGCGGGAGACCAGCTCCTCGCGGGAGATGCCGCGCTCCATTTTTTCGCGCAGGGCGGCAAACTCGCTTTCGAGGTCGGCTTTCAGGCCCAGCTCGTCGCGGATGCCGCAGTAGCGCTCGCGGATCATGTTATAGATGCTCTCGCAGGAGACGCCGTAGCGCAGGTGTGCGTCGCACAGGTACAGCAGGTCTGTGATCTTGTTGTCGTCGGAATAGCGTTTTCCTGCGGCGGACACGACAACGACGCGCCGCGACGGATCGCTTTGGACAATATCACGAATTTTGCGGTACTGATCGGCGTCAGCCATCGAGGTACCGCCGAATTTTAACACTTTCAGCATTGGAATTCCCTATCTCTCTTTGATTTTTCGCCTCAGCGCAGCGAGGCAATGAAGCAGCCCGGATCGCTCATGCGGCGCTGCTTGACCCATTCGTGTATTTCAGGCACGGACACTTCCTTGGTAATCATACCACAGTCGAGGATTTTGTCAACCTTTTCCTGCAGCCATTTGTCCATGCCGCTTGCGCGGACGTAATACTGCCGCCGGACGGAGGAATTGTCGACGTGTGCCTCGTTCAGGCGGTCGGTGTAGAAGCCGGTCACGCCGCGGCTGACGTCGAGGCAATCCTGTAATATATTGTATGCCGTCGGGTAGCGGCCGGCGCCCTGCCCGTAGAAGCTCTGCTTGCCGATGTGCTCGCCCGTGAGCGAGATGAGGTTATAGTTCTGCGGAATGGCGGATTCCGGCATGGACGGCGGCATGAGCGCCGGTTCGATGTAGGCGGCGACGCCGTTTTCCAGCCGGCGGGAGGCGGCGATGAGCTTGCAGACGCGGTTCAGGCGCTTGAAGGCGGCGATGTCCGCGCCGGTGATGTGCTCGATGCCCTCGGTGACGACCTCGGCCTCGTCGAGCACGCAGCCGTAGGCGATGTTCGACGAGATGACGAGCTTGCGGCGGATGTCCGCACCGTTTAAGTCGTCGGCGGGGTTGCGCTCGGCGTAGCCGAGCTGCTGCGCCTGCGCCAGCGCGTCGGCGAAGCTGCTGCCGGTGCGGTGCATGGTGTCGAGGATGTAGTTCGTCGTGCCGTTCATGATGCCGCTGATGCGGGTGATTCTCTCCTGCGCGGCGGTGCGCTCCAGGCTGGTCAGCCACGGGATGCCGCCGCCGGCGGCTGCCGTGCAGCGCAGGCTGACGCCGTTTTCCTTGGCGAGCGTTACCAGCTCGCGGTAGTGCGCGGCGATGAGCAGCTTGTTCGCGGTGACGACGTTTTTGTGCGCACGCAGGGCGCCCGTGACGAATTCGTACGCAGGATGCAGGCCGCCGATGACCTCGACGACGGTGTCGATCGTCTCATCGCGCAGGATGGTTTCGATGTCCGAAACGATCGGGCAGGTCACGCCCTCGGGCACGACCAGGCTCATCGCGTACGCCAGCTCCAGATTCTTGTGTGCCTGCACGAATTCATAAACGCCGAAGCCGACCGTTCCGAGGCCGAGCAGGGCGATGCGCATGGGTTTCTTCACAACAAAAACGCCTTCTTTCGCGTGCAAGTGTCCACGAGAGAAAAACACTTGCAATTTTCTGAAAAACATTATATCATATACTTCAGAAGAACGCAAGAAAAAAGATTGGTGGTTTCTATGGAATATCAAAGCACAAGGGACAAAAAATGCGTCGCAAGTCCGCAGGAAGCGGTCTTGCGCGGACTTGCGCCGGACGGCGGCCTGTATGTGGCGCGGCCGGACGCGGATTTTGACTGGCAGGCCGTCCTCGGCCTCGACACACTCGGCATGGCGGAGCGAATTTTGTCGTCGCTGCTGCCCGGCTTTGCGGATATGGGCGCACTCGTCCGCCGCGCCTATCCGGCGGGACGCTTCGAGACGCAGGAGCTGACGCCGCTGGTTAAGGTCGGAGACCGCTATGTGCTGGAGCTGTTTCGCGGGCCGACGTCGGCGTTCAAGGACGTCGCGCTGTCGATGCTCCCGCAGCTCATGACGGCTGCGCGGGCGCAGCTCGGCGTGCAGGACGAGAGCCTCATCCTCACGGCCACCTCCGGCGACACCGGCAAGGCGGCGCTGGCGGGCTTCTGCGACGTGCCGGGCACGAAGATCCTCGTTTTCTACCCCGAAAACGGCGTCTCCGAGGTACAGAAAAAGCAGATGGTCTCCCAGCCGGGCGGCAACGTCGGCGTGTGCGCCGTGCGCGGCAATTTTGACGACGCGCAGACCGGCGTCAAGGAGATCTTCGCAGCGGGACTGCGCGAAGGCGGCGGCGTCCGCCTGACGAGCGCGAACTCCATCAACATCGGCCGCCTTGCCCCGCAGGTCGTCTATTATTTCAAGGCGTATGCCGATCTGGTAAGGTGTGGAAGAATTTCCGTCGGCGAAAAGGTCGATTTCGTCGTCCCGACGGGGAATTTCGGCAATATTTTGGCGGGCTATCTCGCCCTGCGCATGGGTCTGCCCGTGGGAAGGCTCGTCTGCGCGTCGAATAAAAACGACGTGTTAACGGACTTTTTGCGCACCGGCACCTATGACCGCCGCCGCACGTTTTACAAGACCGTCTCGCCCTCGATGGACATTCTCGTGTCCAGCAACTTGGAGCGCCTTCTGTGGCTCCTGACCGAGGACGAGGCCGAGGTCGCGGGCTATATGCGCCGGCTCAGAGAGCAGGGGCACTACACCGTCTCGGCTGACCTGCTTGCAAAGCTGCACGCGCATTTCGACTGCGACGCCTGCTCCGAGGAACAGACCCTCGCCGCCATCGGCGAGGTCTGGCGCAGCGAGGGCAACCTCATGGACACGCACACCGCCGTCGCGTGGCACGCCGCCGCGCACCACAAGACGGACGCGCCCGTGGTCGTCCTGTCCACGGCCTCGCCGTACAAGTTCCCGGCGGCGGTGCTGTCCGGCATCGGCGGCGACCTCGGCGGCACGGATTATGACCGGATGTTCCGCCTGCACGAGCTGACGGGCGTGCCCATTCCGCCGAATTTGGCACGGCTGCAGCGCCTGCCGGTGCTGCACCGCGACGTCATCGACCGCGCGGAGATGCCCGACTATGTGCAAAGGAGGGCGCTGCGATGGGACGAGTGACGGTGCGCGTGCCCGCGACAAGCGCGAATTTAGGGCCGGGCTTCGACTCCTTCGGCTGCGCGATGGCACTTTACAATACATATACCTTTGAAACCATTTCGGGCGGGCTGGAGATCTTCGGCTGCCCGGAGGAATTCCGCAACCGCGACAACCTCGCGGTGGTGGCCTACCGCTACGCGATGGAGGCGCTGGGTCTGGAGCCGGAGCCGCTGCGGCTGGACATCGCGGCGGACATCCCGGTCTGCCGCGGCCTCGGCTCGTCGTCTGCCATGATCATCGGCGGCATGATGGCGGCCAACGCCCTGCACGGCTCGCCGCTGGACAAGGCGGAGATGCTGCGCCTGTGCACCGTCGTCGAGGGCCACCCGGACAACCTCGCGCCCGCGCTCTACGGCGGCATGACCGCCAGCCTCATGCGCGGCGGCCGCCCGGTCACGGCGCGCTTCCACCTGTCGGAGAAGCTGCGGTTTCTGGCGCTCGTGCCGGATTTCCCTCTGAGCACGCAGCTTGCGCGGTCGGTTCTGCCGCAGCGCGTGCCGTTTGCCGACGCGGTGTTCAACGTGTCGCACGCGGCGCTGCTGCTGCGTGCGCTGGAGACGGCGGACACGGACATGATCGCCCTCGCCCTCGACGACCGGCTGCACCAGCCCTACCGCCGCAGTCTGATCGCGGGCATCGACCTTGCCGAGCAGACCGCGCGGGAGTGCGGCGTGACGGCGTTCTGCATTTCGGGCGCCGGCCCGACGTGCCTGTGCATCGCGGACAATGACGACATCGGCGAGCGTCTGAAGGTGCGGCTGCCGGAGGTACTGCCGAACTGGCAGGTGCTGGCGCTGCGGCTGGACACCGAGGGCGCGACCCTCCTGCCCGACGCGCAGGCCATCCGCGCCGAGTGAGCGAAGCGCCAACCCACTTGTCATTGCGAGGAGGGCGCAGCCCGACGTGGCAATCTATTTCGGCTAAGAGCTAAGGACTAAGAGTGAATGACTGATGTGTTCGCTGACGCGAACGATTTTAACGGCGCGTCAAGGATGCCGCGCGCTACAGATGTGCTTCGCACGGATTTTGAATTGTAGGGCGGAGGCATGCCTCCGCCGGTGCAGGAACTACCGACTGCGTACAAACTCGTTCGTTTCCACCGTCTGCCGCTGCGCGGTCGGATGGGGCATGCCCCGTCCCTACAGATGTCTATCGCACCGATAAAAAACCGCACCCGTGTGGGTGCGGTTTTTTATCCGTTTTCCTGCGCGACCAGGGCGGCCTGCCGCCTGCGGTGGAAGGACGCCAGCGCACCCAGCCAGCCGATCGGCGCCAGCACAGAGCCGACCACGCACGGGATCCACACGGGCAGGCTGCCGAAGCCGAATCCGCAGATTGCCAGCACCAGCGATGCGACCAGGCAGGCCGCACCCAGACGCCAGATCCACGCGATGACCAGATGCACGCGCCGCATTTTGACCGACGGCGCGGGCGCACCCGCGCGGCGGAGCTGCATTTCCCGCGTGCGGATGACGACCAGATTGACCGCTTGCAGCGCGAAGGCGGTGTAGAGCGTCTCCTTGCCGACGAAGGTGTGGATGCCGAAACCGATCAGCAGGCACATGATCACGACCGCGCCGACCCCGCCGAAGGCGAGGCAGACCGTCAGCAAGATCGCCCAGTCGCGCTGCGGGAGCTTCTTTTTCATGTACGTTTTCCCCTTTCCGGGCGGAAGATATGATATAGTATATTCGCGCCGGGACGCGTCATGCGCCGTTACTGGCAGTCCGGGCACGGCTCATAGCCCTTGGAAATGGCAAGATTCGTGCTGTAGGCCCAGTAGCTCTGCTTCTTGAAGCGCGGGCAGGAATAGCTGTGGTAATAGCCGGAGCCGTCGTTTTCGATGAAGGCGACGTGCCGGTCGATGAAGCCGGACTTTTCCTCCAGTCTGGCGTTTTCGCTCTCAAGCGCGGAGATGCGGCTGTTCAGGGTCTTTTGCTCCTGTTCCAGCGTCTTGACGCGGTCGGCGTAGGCGGTGTTTTCCTCATTCAGGCGCTGATTTTCCTTCTGCAGGCCCAGATTTTCCTCCTGCAGCTCGCGCACGGAAAGGTCGATCTCCGAGCCCTGCATCTTGTTGGCGTTGATCTCCTGCTGCAGGTGGATGTTTTCCTCCTCCGCCTCAGCCAGACGGGCGGAGACCTGCGAGACCTTGTCCTGCTGCGCCCGGAGCTCCTCGTCCTTCTGCGCGAGCTGCGCTTGCAGGCGGGTGTTTTCCTCCTGCGTGGCGAGCAGGGTGTTGTGCTCGCGCCGCCCGTCGAACCACAGCTTTGCGCCGTAGCCGCACGCGGCCGTGAGCAGCACGCAGCAAAGCGACAGCAGCACGACCGCCGCGGTCAGGCGCTTGGGCTTTCCGGGGTCGGCCTCAGGCTTTTTCTTCTTCTTTTCCGGCAGGGGTCTTGCCGCCGGCCGCGCACTGCTCCGCGCGGGCAGGATGATGCGCGTGCTGAGGAACGGGGATTCCTCCAGCGGCTTGGCGACCGTCTCCGCGCACGCGTCGCAGAAGGACGCGCCCTCGGCGACCTGCCGCCCGCAGCGCAGACAATACATAAAACCACCTCCGATAGAATCCGTAGGGGACTTCCGATAGAATCCGTAGGGGACGCCGTCCCCGGCGTCCCGCGTGCAGGCACTTCCGTCTATGTCATTGCGAGGCTTGCGGAGCAAGCCGTGGCAATCTATGCTTGGACTAAGGGCTAAGGACTAAGAGTGAATGACGGTGGTGTTCGCTGCGCGAACGGATTTGAACAGCGCGTCAGGGATGCCGCGCGCTACAGGTGTGCTTCGCACAGATTTTGATTTTAGATTGCACCCGCAAGGGGCACGCCGCATCCGTAACGCTCCTTCGTCGCGAACGGCTGCGCAGTGGCTGTGGCAATCTCAGAACCACCGTATCTGTACAAATTTGTTCGTCTGTACCGTCTGCCGCTTCGCGGTCGGCACGCCCGAATTTGTCCAAAGTATCCATCTTTATTCTACAATATTTTTTGCCGGATGTAAAGGGATTTCGCTGTGCTTTGCCGAACCGTGCAGAAAGGGTTTGTCAACACGGCGCGGATGTGGTATAGTAGAAGCAATTCCGACCACAGGAGGCGCAGCACCATGACTCTCTCCTCGCTCCGGCCCCATTGCGATTCCATCCTCGTCCTCGACACCGAGACGAGCGGCCTGTCGTGCCGCATGGATGAGATCATCGAATTTTCCGCCGTCCGGCTCGTCTGGGACGGCAGCGACTTTGTCACGGACGCCGAGGTAGATGAATTCATCCGCCGCACGAACGACCGCCGCCTCGATCCGCGCATCGTCGAGCTGACGGGCATCACCGACGAGCTGCTGCGCGAGGAGGGCGTCTCCAAGTCCGCGTTTGCGGCGCTTCTGGCGGGACTTCTGACGCCGCGGACGCTGATCACGGCATATAACGCGCAGTTTGACCTGCTGTTTCTCTACCATTTTCTCGACCGCAGCGGGGACGCGCGGCTGCTGCAAAACCAGCCGAAGCTCGACCTGCTGACGGTCTACCGCGACCGCCGTGCCTATCCGCACCGCCTGTCGAGCGCGATCGAGGGCTACGGCCTGCAGGACAGCGTGCAGAATTCGCACCGTGCCATCGACGACGTCCGCGCCACGGTCGCGGTCATGCGTGCGATGGCGGCCGAGCGCGACGATCTGGCGCGTTACATCAACATTTTCGGCTATAACGCGAAATACGGCGTCTCCGGCACGCGCATCTCGTCCGTGCGCTACCTCCCGCAGGGCTACGAGCCGTCCGACCCGATCTATTTCAGGTGATTCCGCGCACACCCTCCCGATAGACCCCGTAGGGGACGCCGTTCCCGGCGTCCCGTGTGCAGGCATTTCTTTAGAACCCGTAGGGCGCGACCACTGGGCGCGCCGTGTGCAGGCGCTCCCGATCTACTCCCCCGCCCCGATGAGCGCGAGCTTTTTCTCCCGCGTCAGACGCTTGATCGCGCACTCGCGCTTCAGCGCGTCGGACTTCGACGCGCAGTCCTCGCGGTAGACGGCCTCCAGCGGCGTCCGTCCGCGGGTGTATTTCGCGCCCTTGCCGCTTTGGTGCGCCGCGAGACGCTTTTCAAAGTCGTCGGTCATGCCGGTGTAGAGCGTGCCGTCGCCGCAGCGCAGGATGTAGACGCACCATTGCTTCATAACGTGACGTCGATCGCGCGGCGGTCGGTGCGGATGGCCTTGCACAGGGCGGAGACGGCGCGGTGGCGCGGGTCGTCCTTGTAGCGCTGCACATCCTCTAACGTGTCAAAGTCCGAGATCAGAACGGCGTCGTATGCGCTGCCGGCCTCCGCCGAGCGCAGCACCTGCATCGCGCGGATGCAGGGGATCGCGCCGTCCAGCGCAGCCAGCGCACGCAAAAATTCGTCGGCCTGCGCCTCGGTGCCCTCGCGGAATTTCCACATAACGATATGTCGGATCATGGGATCGCCTCCTTTTTCTTCACAATAGCGGTTTTTTTCGAGAAAGTCAAGAAAGATTTTGAAAAAACGCTTGACAAACGCCGTAAAATGATCTATAATAAGCCCCGC
Source organism: Oscillospiraceae bacterium (assembly GCA_016302005.1). The sequence goes on from JAEDOK010000034.1 coordinate 8,819, forward strand.
TACGGACGATTAGCTCAGCTGGCTAGAGCATCCGCTTGACGTGCGGAAGGTCATAGGTTCGAGTCCTATATCGTCCACCATACATGAAAAATCCGAACTTATTTCCGATTGGAAATGCGTTCGGATTTTTTGTTTATATCAAAGACATTACATATTGATAATAACGCCCGGAGGATTTAACCGTCCTCTGGGCTTTTTTGTTTTCAGCGATACGATACAAGTATTTAATTCATAAGAAGAAATTGTAAATAGTGTCGAAATGCGATATAATATTAAAAACTTCAGAGAAAGAAGGTATATACTTTGGATGGAGGAATGAAGATGGGTATTATTGAGAGCTTTATTCTTCAGTATCAGAATAACGAATCCGCTTATGAACTTGTTCGCAAGAGAGTCAAAGAAACCTTAAAGTCTCTTATAGACGATGCGGGAATTATGGCCATCATAAGTGCACGTGTTAAAGATCCCGAAAGGCTGAGAGAGAAGCTTCTTGATCGAAATCAAGAAGCTCAATATGCTTCCCATAGTGATATCGTTGCAGATATTCCTGATTTTATTGGTGCTAGAATTGCATTATATTTTCCAAATGACAAAGACAAAATTGAAGCCCTTTTATCTCGTTGCTTCAATATCGAAAAAACAAAAACTTTTCCTAGCGAGCAGCGCCAATACGAAGGATATAATCGTTGCTTTTCTGGGTATCGTGCAACACATTATCGTGTGCGCTTTAAGAACCCTCCTGAGACCTGTTTAGGAAACCCTCTTATTGAAATTCAAGTAGCTTCATTACTTATGCATGCATGGTCGGAAGTTGAACATGATTTAGCCTACAAAAACAAAAAAGGTGTTGTTTCTTTTGACGAATATGAATCATTAGATGAAATCAATGGACTCGTCCTTGCTAGTGAAATCTCATTACAACGATTACAACGCCTTTCCCAAGCACGAATTGAATCTGGCGAAAAGTCTATTGCAGATCATTATCAATTATCTGCCTATTTGTCAGAAAAGGCTTTTGTGGAAACCAAAAATCGCAATGTGTATCTCGGAGATGTTGAAACGCTATTTCAATTGCTTTTGGAGAAAAAACGCTTAACACGTCAGAAATTAGACAACGACCTATCGCGAGTTGACTTTTTTGATGATATACCAATCGCTCAGCAATTAAGCGATTATTATGCAGACAAAAGCGCCAAGGATGCGACACGTATTATCAGTAATATAGCAAAGAAAAAGCAATACCTCTCAAGTTTTAACGCCGAAGATGCACAACTCGGTATTTTCTTAAGAAAATGGGTATCTCTTGAGCGACGCATCAATGAAATAACACAGCAATTTGGCACATGGAGAACGCCGGACGGAAAGCGAAAGCCAGTTGCTGCTATTAGAGAGATCCTTCCAGATGAAATCTGGTATAAGTACGCAGAACTGCGGAGATTTAGAAATAATCTTGTACATGGGCAGGAATCTCCTACATCAGAAGATTTGGAAACCTACACATATAGGATTGAAGAAATCCTGCAGGAATTAAAAAACTTCTTTAAATAAATTTTCACCGTTAACGAGAACGCAAAAGCTAACTGCTATTCTCAACAGCTTGCTACAAAAGGCACAGAGAGCCAACCAGTTCTCTGTGCCTTTAACTATCCACATAATTGAAAGGTCGCAATTTCTTCCTAAAATGAAGGTAGAAATAAAACACAAGGAGGAAATGCGTATGCAAACTATTTTTGAAGCAATGGGTGGTACCTACCAGCAAGAGGGAGATTATCTGTTTCCCAATATTGAAGTGCCGGAGAGTCCGGCTATCGGCATCTGGGGACAGCGGAGATTGCAGTACCTTCGCACCAGCAAAAGGGCACTGTATACTGTCATGCTGATGGGAGACAAATTAAAAAATCACCTTGAGGAAGTTGATCAATCTGCAGAGAGAATATTTAATCAGCTAATCGTTCAAATGAAAGTGCGGGAGGGCATGGCTGAAGAACTGAAAGCCAACAATCAGCTGGAATGGATTCAACGAATGAACAATATCCAAAATCTTGTTTCTGAGATCGTGTACAAGGAGTTGATTTATGTATGAAGCAACCCAAACGAATCTTGGTTCTCAGTTCATCAGAATACCGGCTGATGCTTCATGGATTGATTCACTTTCGCAACAAGCTGATCCGGCAAGGTAGATATCCGGATCCCATCAACGAGCTTTTGGTGAAACTCCAGCGAACTAGAAAACACCTCCATGGATAATCGGAATAAGTAGCCATCCGGCGGTAAGTCCAATAGACTCACCGCCGGGTGTTTTTGTTGTTATAACCCTATCCGATTACGCTGCTTTGTACTCCTTGGATACCTTCCTTATGCGTAGCCTAAGTATTCACCATAGGTTAAGATATTCTCTTCACCGACAAGGCCACTTAGAAAACTGTGAAAAGCAGTAGTCATTGGCACCGATACAAAAAATACTAATCTTTTTTTAGGTCTAGAGCAGCATACATAGAACAGGTTGCGATTCCGTTCGAACGAAGCTTCTTTGCCTCTCGGAATAGGTACAGAGCCATTAATCATAGGCGCATAAGTTTCAAACTGATATTGATTCCAGCCTTTACTTATAACAAAGATAATATTATCATATTCTTCTCCCTTTACACCGTGTTCTGTAGAGAACTCTGCTTCAGGATACAGAAAATCAATTGCTGCCAAAAACTGAGCATACTCCAATTCCAAGAACTCCCGAAGCGGCACGCCATTAGGGTAGATAAGCTCGGGCGTTGTACAATACAGTTGATAATACCCTTCGACTTGCGGTGGAATTGGTATTAGATCAGATTCAATTACTATCTTAAGAACATCTGCCGCTCGCTTTTCTCGAACATCTGCCAGTTCCTGCTCCAACGCTTTCCAGCAGAGTTTCTCAGATTTTTTAGTAACGGGGTATCGTTTCTTTAACGTATCGAAGAGCAATTGCATGTCCGAAGTTTGAAGTGCCTTATATACAGGTTCCACTGTCTCCATAAAGAACAGAAGAAAGGGATCATCTTTGTCCCGCAGACCATCTTGTAGAATGTCCAAAAGTTTTTCATACCCTTGTTGTGATGCAAGAACCTTATGGGTGATCATCAAGGTTTTAATCGTTTCTTCTTCTGGAACAGATGCTTTTATGTGAGCTGTTATGGCATTGATTCGCCTTCTTAGTTCGTCTGCCGGTAAATCTTCCTTGAAGTTTCGATCGGTTCGTCGCTCACCTGTGTAATCTTCACATGTAACTACAATAACTTCACCTTCAAATTCATCTACAGCAGATTGTTGCGGCAGTTCCGGACGAATATTATTGAGCAACTCTACAATTCTGGGCGCGGATCTGAAATTTGATCCTTTAGGGATTACAACTAGGTTATCGTGATCAATCAACCCACAAGCATTATTAGACTGATAGATTGTCTGCCACGCATCACCAAAGAAGCCAAACTGAGGGCCTGTTCCTTTGGAGATAAAATAATCAATAAAGCGATTGATAATCGATTGAAAAGAATCCTGATATTCATCGATAAGGATTAATGGGTATTTATCGCTGAATACACGCCTGAACTTTGCATTGTCCAGCATTGCAGTAAAGAGTTTAATTACATCATCATGGAACAGGTAATGTGTTCCGTTGCTGACATATCGGTAGCCCCTATCGTACTGGATAGAAGTAACTCCCGAAAAATCAGATTCTTTTGCCCACAATTTTTCGTCCTTTGCAATCATATCCATCAAGGTGCTTTGATACTGTTTGATCGCCCCCCAAGCAAATGAGTGAATTGTCGATGGCAAAATAAAAGAATTGCTTGTAAGTCGTTCTGCGATCACATCCACCGCTGCGTTAGTATAAGTGATGCATATTACATTTTGATTCTTTCTCTTATATTCGTTCCACTTATTAGCTTGTACCCATTCAATAACCTTGTTAAGTGAATATGTTTTACCCGATCCCGCACCCGCTTCTACTCGAAAGCTACGTCCTTGTTGGAGGGTAGAGATAATCAATTCGTCAACCTTATCAGCCTCTTCTTTTGCGATTTGATAATTGCTTTTCTCATTTTCCTTGCTCATAAGGTCACCTCCTTTATATCAACACTTGCTGATTATTTAGCCAGATCAAACCATCCTTAATATAGTTTGGAATCTCATAATCCGGCTTCTCCGTGATAAGATTAAGTGCAAAATCAGTCTTGCTTTTGCCATTAAACGACAAACTATCTTCTGTAACGGGTTCTGCCAATTCATAGTATGTGTCCACCAAAAAATCAGTCGCGCCGTGTGGCGCGGCTGATTTTTTTCGTGGACGCAGGACGAGAACAGAGCGCAAAAAACATGCCGGTGGCATGTTTTTTAGCCCGCGGAAGAGTCCTATATCGTCCACCATACACGAAAAATCCGAACTATTTTCCGCTTGGGAATGCGTTCGGATTTTTTGTTTTTATCAAAGACATTACGTACTGATGATCACGCCCGAAGGATTTGCGGCACAGGACGTTTTTCTTTCTGCGCATGATCATTTGCCCTTTAGCGAAACAAATAGCATGATGTACCTGTCCCCGGTATACCCTTCCTGCCTGAGCCTGTCAAGCGCGGCAAGGATGGCGCACCGTGCGATTTGCCCCGCTTGTAGGTTTGTCAATGATGTGTTACACATTTGGAAAAGAACAGAGAACATCCTTAGGTGACAACCAGTTGAGAGGTCTCATGGGGAAAGCGTTATAACGTCTCTGCCAGACAGCAAGC